>JBMCXL010000456.1:0-2513 GCA_048621015.1 Phycisphaeraceae bacterium | reverse complement strand
GCTCTCGCCACCGCGGGCCTTGATTCGGATTGCCATGGACGTTGCCGCTCCTTTCAGTCAGGTCAGCCAGGTCAGCCAGATCAGTCAGGGCGTCTGCTAGTCGTCCGGCACTCGCTCAGATGAGCCCCGGATTTTCGCAGACTCACCGGCCAATTGCAAGTCCGGGCGCCGAACCCGCCGCGCCGCCCCGCGGTCCCGCCGCCAGCCACCGAGGCTCGCCCGCCCCCCTCGCCTCAGTGCACGCCCATCGCCCGCAGGTTCTCGAGGCTGATCTTCAGGCTCTCGAACGGATCGAGGTCGCCGCGGTCGCGCTCGATCAGGTACCACTCGACGCCGGCGGACTGGCAGGCGCTGAGGATGGCCGGCCAGTTCAGGTTGCCGCTGCCGACCTCGCACATCTTCTGCTCGCGCTCGGCGGTGATGGTCATGTCCTTGACGTGCACGGCAGGAATCCGGTCGGCGACGCGCTCGATCCAGGCGGTGGGGTCGCCGCCGCCGTGGGCGATCCAGTAGGTGTCCAGCTCGAACCAGACCGAATCGTCGAGGCCGTCCACGAGCAGGTCGATCGGGCGGATGGCGTCCGGGGCCGCGCCGCCGAAGGGCGCCCACTCGTGGCTGTGGTTGTGGTAGCCGATCTTCAGGCCCCTGGCGGCGAGCTTCTGGCCAAGGTCGTTGAACTCCTGGATGAAGCTCTGCCACTCGGCCTGGGTTTCGCCGCGGTTGCCACCGATGGCGGTCAACTCGCAGTCGAGCGTCTTGTGGTAATCGACGACCGCTTCGATGTCGCGCATCTCGTCGAGGCTCTTGTGCGTCGCGACGCACGCGAGGCCGGTGTCGTCGAGGATCTGCTTCAGCTCTTTCGCGGACAGTTCGTTGAAGCCCGCGGCCGAAGCCTGGATCGCCTCGAAGCCCATGTTCTTGAGCTTCTCGCAGCTTTTCGCAATGTCGCTGGCGGTCTTGCAATGATCGCGAAGGGTGTACATCTGGGCGCCGATGCGGCTGCCGGTGGTGGCCATGGAAAATCTCCTCCAGTAACGGGGCTCGTTCGCCCGGCGGGGTGGCGGAGTATAACGCATTCCGCGCCCATCCGAGCGGCGTCCATCTCCGTTTTCGCCCCCACCCCGGTTTGGGCGTTCACCACCGATCCCGCGCGACGTGCGAGTGATGGTGCGGGGCCAGCCACTTGCTAGCATTAGGGCCTTCGCCGACCCGCGCCCGGCCCATCCTCCAACAAGGGATCATCCAAATTCATGCGTCTGCTTTTCGTCACCGGTCTGACTGAACGCGCCTTCTCCGGCGCGCAACGGGAAACCGAGCAGTTGATCCACGCGATGGTGGACCGAGAGCATGAGGTCGGCCTCGCTTCGGATCGCCTCACCGGACCCGCTGAAGCGGTCGAGCATTTCCCGATGCCTTACCCGCCGCGCGCCCGGTCGTTCCGTGAGCGACTGTCGGCGATCGTTCCCCGGTTTCAGCCGGACGTCGTGCACGTGCTCGGCGGCGGCCTGCGCGTGCTCCAGGCCGTGCACGCGGCGGTCGGCCACACCCGCCCGTGGATCACCACCATCCACAGCATTCCCCCCTACGAACGAACCGGCCGCTGGGGCCACAGCCACAACGCGCTCTACTACCGAACCCGCAACCTCGCATCGCTGCCCAGCGCCATGCTCTGGCGCGCGCATTTGGGCACCGCCAGCTTCACGCGCGCCATCTGCCACAGCCCCTTCGTCGTCAACGCGGCGCAGCACGCCGGCTGCCCCCGGCAAAAGCTGGTCGAAATTCCGCTTGGCTACGACCCCGCCATGGAGCGGACCAACGGCGAGCAGACCCCGACCGCGCAAGCCGACGACCCCTGCCTGTTCGAGCCGAGCGACGAGCCGCGCCTGCTTTCCGTCGGCGGTCTGCTGCATCACAAGGGTTTTCACGATTACCTGCGCGTCGTCGCGAAACTCGTGCGCGACCATCCGCGCCTGCGCTACGTCATCATGGGCGATCCGCGCGACGCACGCTATCGACACGCGCTCCAGCGCATGATCGACCGCCTTCGACTCCACGACCACGTGCGCCTCGTGCCCAAGGCGACCGAAGCGCAGCGACTCGCCACCGCGGCGCGCGCCGATCTCTACATCGTCCCCTCCCACGAGGAAGGCTTCTGCCTGTCCTACCTCGAAGGCGCGATGCTCACCCCGCGCGCGCTCGGCACGCGCTGCGGCGTGATCGACCAGATCGCGCAAGACGATCCCGCGCAGGAAGTGGTGGCCCCCATGAACCCGCACGCGCTGGAGCAGGCCACGCGCCGCCTGCTGGCGCTCCCCGTCTCCCCCGACCAGCTCGCGCAGCGCCGCGCCGCCCTGCGCGAGCGCTTCACCTGGCACGTGCACGCCGAGGCGCACGCGGATCTCTATCACGAGTTGGCTGGCGTGCCGGTGCCGATGCCGGTGTGAGAGAAAGAGGGGCCGAGGGGTCGAGGGGTCAAGGGGTCAAGTGAAAGCCTTGTTGTTTAGCGGGCGATC
>JBMCXL010000455.1:0-2513 GCA_048621015.1 Phycisphaeraceae bacterium | reverse complement strand
GGGACTCGAACCCACCGACACCTCACCCACGAACACGCCGTGGGTCGCGGCCTCTGGCGCGGCACGACGCCACGCGCTACCTCGAAAGTATCCCACCCGTCCTCCGCGCTTGCAAACCATCGTCGGCGGCAAAGTCGTCCCACATCGCAGCACGATAACGCCCGTCCTGAAGCGCCCCAGAGCGAAGGGAGATATTCCGGCGGTCTTCCATGGATGCTGGAGGAAACCCCGTCCATCACTGCGCTCACACCCGAGCGCCCTCGGCCCGGGACACTGGCGTGCTAAACTGACGTGCGGCTCCACCTCGTCGGTCCGCGTCGCACGCGGCGCGCACCGTTCAATCCTTTTTCCGCGACAGTGGGCCTCCCTGGAAACCAGTGCTAGAGTTGCGTTTGGGTGACTCGCGCAGTGACGGGATGATCGATGGTGCCCGAAAGGGGCGATTCCCTTCGAGGCAATGAGACGGAACATCCGGCAGGGGGGCACGCCGGGACCTATCGTGTGAAGGGCATATCGTCTGTCGGAGCGGTGAACATGTCGGACGTGGAAAAATCCCGGACCGAGCTCGAGCAGGAGCTTGCGGCGCTCCGCGCGCAGCTCGCGGTGCGCGAAGCGGACCGGCAGTCCACCGACGTTCCCATCCCCAGCGCCCAGATCAACGCCGGCGCTGCCCAGGCGCTGCTGCGCTCCTCGCCGGCGGCGATCATCATGCTCAACCGCGAGGGCCGGGTCATGCTCTGGAACCCCGCCGCTGAGCAGTTGTTCGGCTGGCGCGAGGAGGAGGTGCTCGGCCAGCCCAACCCGATCGTCCCCCCGGAAGCCGCGGACGAGTTCCAGCGGATGTTCGAGCGCGAGCTGCGCGGCGAGGTGACCGTTAACGAGGTGCGGCCGCGTCGACGGCGCGACGGCACGACCATTGACGTGCGCATCGCCACGGCGCCGCTGCGCGACGCGCGCGGCGAGAGCATCGGCGTGATCGGTGTGCTCATCCCCGCCGATGCACCCGCTTCCATGCCTGAAGGCGCGGGCGAGCTGCGCCAACTGCTCAACAGCGTGCAGGACGGCGTCTGGATGGTCGATGCCGAGGGCGTCACCACCTTTGTCAACAAACGTCTCGCGGCCCTGCTGGGCTATGAGCCGGAGCAGATGTTCGGCCGCCCCGCCGCCGAGTTTCTGGCTGAAGGCGGCGAGTCGATCGTCCACGAACATCTCCAGCAGCGCCGCGCGGGCATCGCCGATGGTTACGAGCTGTGGATTCCGCGCCGCGATGAGGGCGGCATCTGGGCTTACGTCGCCGCCGCGCCGATCCTCGATCGCGCTGGCCAGTGCGCCGGGTCGATCGCGATGATCACCGACATCACCGCCCACAAGCAGGCCGAGCAGGCCCTGGAGCAGCGCGTCCAGCAGCGCACCGCCGAGTTGACCGAGACGAACCGGCGCTTGCAGGAGCAGATCGCCGCGCGCGAGCAGGCCGAGCATGCCCTGCGCGAGAGCGAGGCGCGCTTTCGCCTGCTGGCCGAGAACGCCACCGACCTGATCTGCCGTCATGCGCCGGACGGACGCTACCTTTATGTCTCGCCCTCGTCGCGCAAGCTGCTGGGCTACGAGCCGCAGGAACTGATCGGGCGCTCGCCCTACGAGTTTTTCCATCCCGACGACGTCGATCGCGTCCAGGCGAGCCACACCAAGGTTGTGCAGTGGCCGGAGGCGAATCGCATCGAGTATCGCTTGCGCCGCAAGGACGGCAGCTACATCTGGCTCGAGACGGTCGCCCGCGCCGTGCGCGCCGCGGACAGCGGGCAAGTCCTTGAGATTCACACCACCTCGCGCGATGTCACCGCCCGGCACGAAGCGGAGGAGCAGCTTCGCCTGATCCAGTCCGCCGTCGAGCAGATCGACGAAATGGTGATCATCACCGACACCGAGCTTGATCCGCCCGGCCCGCGCATCGAATACGTCAACCCCGCCTTCTGCCGAACGACCGGCTACAGCGCGGACGAGGTGCTCGGCCAGACACCGCGCATGCTCCAGGGGCCGCGCACGGATCGCGCGGTGCTCGACGAGCTGCGCGACCAGCTCAGTCGTGGCGAATCGTTCGAGGGTGAAACCTACAACTACCGCAAGGACGGCGAGGAGTTCATCCTCCACTGGCACATCGCGCCCCTGCGCGACCGTCGGGGCCGCATCACCCACTTCGTCGCCATCCAGCGCGACGTCACCGAGCAGCGCCGCGCCGAGGCGCTGGCGCGCCAGCGCCAGAGTGAGCTGGCGCACGTGGGGCGGTTGTCCACCATGGGCGAGATGGCCTCCGGCATCGCGCACGAATTGAACCAGCCGCTCGCCGCCATCGCCATCTACGTCCAGGGCTGCCTGCGCCGCATCCAGCAGCAGGGCGTGAGCGATGAAGAGCTGACCGAAGCGCTGACGCACATCCACAACCAGGCGCAGCGCGCCAGCGAGATCATCCGTCGCCTGCGCGATTTCATGCGCAAGCGTGAGGCGCAGCGCAACCC
>JBMCXL010000454.1:0-2522 GCA_048621015.1 Phycisphaeraceae bacterium | reverse complement strand
GCCGTTGATCTTCATCTGGCGCATCTCGAACGCGCGGGTGAGAAACGCCACCGACACGCTCGACAGGTTGCCTTCCAGGTAATCGCGCCAGCACTCATCACCGAGCCCGCGCGGCTTGAACCATGCCGTGCCCAGCAAGGCGCTGTCGGTGACGCGCACCGATTTCCAGTGCCCGAGCGTGGGCATCTGGTGGCCCAGCGCTTCATAACTGTGGTTGTAGGGAAACACCGGGTTGCGCATGAACGCATCCAGCGAGTTGCGAAAGGCGCTGGGCTCGACCACCTCGCCGTAGCGGTCGAGCGTCTTGTCGCTGCACACGAAATCGATCGTGCGCGCCGCCTCATCGATCGACTTGGCTTCGCTGAACATGCGGCAATGCCCGATCTGGCCGGCGCGCGGCTCGACGTGGCGCTCGGCGGGATCGAGCAGCAGCGTGTCCAGGCGTTCGATAATGTTCTGCGCGTCGGTCATCACTCACCATCCTTCTGTTGCTGACTTTCAAGTCTCGCCGCATCGCGCTTGACGAGCTGCTCGTAGCTCAGGAAGCCGTGCGCCCGGTAGCGATCCAGCACGCTGCGCAGCTCATCGTCGGGATAGCGCGCCAGCGTCGTGCATCCGCAGTTGATGTCCTGGCCCGGATCGCCCGAGCCGCGCGGGTGCATGCACTCGATGCCCGTGCCCACGATGGTGAAGGGGTCTTCATCGGCGATCGGGTAGCGCATCGTCTCCCGCTCGGTGGCCGCATGCTCGGGGCGGCCGGTTTCCTTGCGGCTGGAAAGCCACGATTTCAGGGGCACGCCCGCCTGCCTGCGCCCTTCGCTGCGCGCCTCTTCCACCGATGCGCCCACTTCCGTGCGCGCGATGGTGGCGGCGCGGCTGCCGGCAAGGTTGAACTCTTCGCGGATCATGTCCTGCATCTCGGCGATCGTCTGTCCGCCATCGATCGCATCCGCCAAGCGGCTCGCCAGCCGGCGGCGCACCGTCTTGTTCACGTCCTTCAGGCGAATGTCGCGCGCCCGCATCAGCTCCCGCACGCGCGGATCGTCAATGTTGAACGGGTCGGCCTGGTCGGCTTCCTGGCCACGCGCCTGTGCCGCCTCGGTCATCGCCTGCTCGCCACCCAGCCGGTACGCCTCACGCATCAGCCGGCCAACCTTCACGCTGATCGAGTCATTGGCCGCTTCCAGGCTGAACAGCAGCGTGCCGATCACGTCGCGGCGATGGTCCGGCTGGAAGGTGCGCTGCGCCTTGTCGATGTCCGGCGGCCCGAGCTGGTCGGCGGCCTTCTCAAGATTGCGCAGCACCTCGCCCCGCAGCTCGTAGAAGTGGCGCTTCAGCCGGCCGCGCGCGCTGCTCTCCAACCCTTCCCAGGACTTTCGCCACTGCGCCCACAGGTTGGCGCGTGTGCCCTCGCTGGCGCGCAGTGCATCCGCCACGGGCTTTTGTGCCCGGCGGCGTGAGCGGGCCTGTCCGCCGCCGCTGAGCAGCCCCGCTTCAGGTTCGCCCCCATCCGGATCATCGATCGTATCGAGCACGTCTTCATTTGCCGGGCGCAGGCCGATCGGCAGGTAGCCGACCTCACCCCAGGGCACTTCCTCGAACGGTGCATCCACGCTGCGGATGATCGCGTTCAGCGGCGTGCCCATGTCAAACCACGTCTTGGCCTGCTGCGCCCGCTCAAGCGTGGCCTTCTGCACCGCCGCCACACCGCTTGAGTCGAACCAGGCATAAAAGCGCCGTGACGATCGCCGCGCGGTCTGCCGGGCACGGCGGAAGCCAGTGCAGCAGCGCTGGCGCGATTCAAGCTTGCGGCGCTCGGCGTTCACCACGGCCAGCGCCCGGTCGCTGTCGCGGCCGCGCAGTGCGGCAGTTTCCCATTCCTCGGCGAGCCGTGCCCCGCGCGGCAGGATCGTGTTCGTGTAGAAGGCTTCCTGCGCGGCGTTGGCGTGGGCGTAGTTGGAATCCTCGAAGTAGTTGATGACCGGGCCGGGCACACCGAAGGCGGCGGCGATGTCGGTGCGCGCCATCTTCTTCAGCTCAGTGAACTCCATATCCTTGAACGCCGCGCCGACCTGCTGCCATCTCAATCCGCCGTGTAGCAGCATGAATCGCCGCCGGTTGCGCACGCCGCTGTGATGCTCCCGGACCTCTTGCTTGATATCGTCTCGCTGTAATTCAGAGAGGAACTCGTCTGTTTGAAGTGCGCCGCCCGGTTCCACGCCATGATCCAGGCTCGATTCGTTCGCCACGTCCGCCTTGAAGTACTGGCTGATCGCCATCGCCACCGCCTGGCGCGGCGACAGCCCGCGCAGCGGATCGTGCGTGTTCTCAAAGTCCGGGTCGATGATGGTGTGAACCTCATCGGGCGCGAGCGTCTCTTCCTGGCCCGCATAGCGTCCGGCCGCGCGATACTTCCACGCCTGCACCTCGCCGGTGCGCTCATTCTTCACCGGGCGCATCTGCGGCGGCGCGACGGGATACAGCGCGACGACGCGCCGCCCCGTGTCCAGGTCCAACACCCA
>JBMCXL010000453.1:0-2535 GCA_048621015.1 Phycisphaeraceae bacterium | reverse complement strand
CTTTCTGTCTCTCTCGATGACTTGATAAGCCGGTCCTGAGCGCAGCGAAGGTCCGGATCGATTACCGCCCACTCACGCCTCCCCCCGCGCCGCACTCGCATACTGATAATCAAACGCCGTCAGCAACCCCGCCTCCTCCGCGTGATGCAGAAAGCGAACCACCCCGCGATACGTCGTCGCCGCCGCCTTCACTTCCGTCGGCGCACCACCCCAGGCGCGCAGCCACGACTCCAGGCTCAGCATCCCCATCTCCAGGAACTTGCGCTCCCCCGTCAACTCGTACCCGATCGCCATGCCCTGCGGCAGCATGAAATGACTGCCGCGCCCGGAGCGCACGCGGTGCGCCGCCGCCGCGTGCAGCTTGTTCAGGAAATCGCGCAGCCAAGCCTTCAGATCGTCGCGCTCCGTCAGCCGCGAATAGTGGTCCATTCCCTCCACCATGCTCGCGTAGCCGAAGAACGAACCCACGATCTGCGCGTGAATATCATCCAGCGGGTCGACGTTCGACAGCTTCACCGGTGTCGCCTGCGCTTCGCGATCATAACCCGCGAGAAAATTCGCAATGCGCCCCGCGTAATCCCCGAAGCGCGCCTCGCGCGTCACCTCGTACAAGCACGACAGCGCCAACAGCGGCCAGCCGATCTCACGGTTGAACCCCCACATCAACGGCCCGCGCTGCTCGTCCTCCAGGTTGCGGATGATCGTGTCGCCCAGCTTCACCGCCACCTCCAGCACGTCCGGATCACCCGTGAGGCAGTAATACTGCATCAACCCCTGCGTCCAGATGTGACTCGGATAGGCGCTCGCGTGGTTGTGATGCGCCGAGTGCGCCGGCGTGCCGTGGTGCTGCCACGGATCGTCGCTGTAATGCACGAAGTCGACTTCGATGTTGTGGCGCACCATCGCGCGCAGCGTCGGCCACAGGTCGCGCCGGTTGGCGCGCGTCAGCTCGATGCACAAGCCGTTGATCAGGTCGTACTCGTTGTTCGCCCACACCGGCTCGTAGCGCGCCGGGTCCGCCGGCCGCAGCGCATCGGGACAGTCCGGGCGCAGCGCGTTGTCGCAAGGCTCGGCGCCGGGACGCAGCGGCTGCTTGGCGATGGCCACGTAATTCACGAAATAACCGCTCTCCTTCCCATCGCCATAGTCGAACATGCCCGTACCGAGCTTGACGTTCTTCGTCACCGCGCCGAGGCGCTCATCGAGACGGAAGTTGTGCCCCAGCTCAAGGGTGCGGTCCTGGTCGAACTCGCCCAGAGCGCGCAGCCGCGCCGGGTCGGGCGTGGCGCGCCCTTCGTAAAGCGGCGCATCGAGCAGTTGCTTCACCTGTCCGAAGTCCGGTGTCGCGTCACAAAACGCCAGCGTCAGCGTGTGCCGGCGCGACCTTCCCTGCGGCACGCGCAGCGGGCCCGCGTCGCGCGGCCAGAGGTCCGCAATCAAGGCGCCGCGCTCGCCGATGAGCCGCTTCGGCCGCAGCTTCACCATCTCGGGCAGGCCCAGGTACATCGCGCCGCCGTCGCCCGTCTGGCCGATCCACTCATCGCTCTGCTTCAGCGACACTTCGAGGTATTCCGGATATTCCATGCCGTCTTCGAGCATGGCGCGCTCGGCGACGTACGGCACGTTGCGCGACCAGTCGCCGAGAATTTCGACGCGCCGGTCGGTGTGCACCGAGCGCGGCCGCATGCTCAAGCCGTGGTTCTTCTGATAGAAGTGTTGCCGGGGCGAATCGCCCAGCGCCGGCCGGATCATCGCGTGCATCGACTCGATCGACAGCGCCGGCGCGCCCGGCTCGAGATTGAAAAACTGATAATCCATGCGCAGCGTCGGCACGCCCGCCCACACTTCCAGGTCGAGCCTGAACGAGAGTCGGCGCGCGTCCAGCTCGTCGCGATGGTCGCCCGTCACGCGCACGCGTACGCGCACTGGCGAGTCCTCAAGCACGTCGATCGACTCGACACGCCCGTTCAGCGACGAGGCCTGGTCCACGAAAAACTGCACGTCGCGCGGACCGCGAATGCACGGCCTGCCGTCGAACTCGATCGACGCGATCGGCCCTGGCGCGCTGCGCGTCAGCGCGATGCGCAGGCGATCGTTGCCGAACCGCATCCCCGAATCAGTGCGCTCGATCCACGCGGGCTTGTCCGGCGCGGGCGCGTCGCCGTTCGGTTCCAGCGTGTAGGTGCCCGGCTCGGTCGCGGTGAACGCGAGCTGCGCCCAGCGCGTCGAGCCGTCCGGCCAGTGCACGAACGGATGCACGGCACAGGGCAGTTTCCCGGTCGGCCCGTGCAGAACGAAACGCGAAGCATCGGTCAGCTCCCCCTGCGCGAACGGACAACCGATCACCACGGGCTGGGGCACATCCGCGCCGCGCGGCACATCCACCAGGAAGGACGGCGCGGTCGCGGTGGTCGTGGACGGAGGCATTGCAATTTCCCTTTGAAAAGAAACGGATTCTATCGAACCTTTTCAACCCCCCTCCCTTGAGGGAGGGGCTGGGGGAGGGTGAGGGCTGGAAGTTCAACAGCGCCTGAT
>JBMCXL010000452.1:0-2538 GCA_048621015.1 Phycisphaeraceae bacterium | reverse complement strand
AGCACGAGACGTTCACCGGTGCTTCGCCCACGGTCGGGAGACCGTGGGCTTTCGACGCGGCGCGCGGTGGTGAGCCGTGGCAAGCCCACGGTCTCCGGACCGTGGGCGCGGGGCGCGTCACAGCGCGTCCAGCGCACCGCCGACCGCGTCAATCAGGTGCTCCGCGTCTTCCGTGCCCACGGACATGCGCACCAGATAGCGTGACACGCCGCAGGACTCGACGAAGTCGAGCTCCTGGTAGTGCGCGATGATCGTGTATGGGCAGGCCAGCGTGTAGTTGGTGCCGAGGTTCGGCCCCTTGCAGAGCGGCAGGCGATCGTAAAAGCGCGCCGCGTTCCGCTCGGCATCGCGCAGCAGCACCGACAGGATGCCGCCATAACCACCCTCCGGGCGGCGCAGCGCGTCGTAGTGGTGGCGACACTGAAACTTCGGATAGTAGACGGTCGCGACTTTCGGATGCGCCTGCAGGAACTCGGCGAGGCGCTCCGCGTTGTGATTGATGCTTGCCATGCGTTGCGTGAAGTCCACGCTGTTGCGCTCCAGCACCTCAGCGTCGGCAGGATCGAGCAGGTCTTCGTAGAGCGCCGTCAAGTGCTCGCGCAGTTGCGCATAGCGCGAGCTCTGC
The DNA here is from genome assembly GCA_048621015.1 of Phycisphaeraceae bacterium. Taxonomy (GTDB): domain Bacteria; phylum Planctomycetota; class Phycisphaerae; order Phycisphaerales; family Phycisphaeraceae; genus JBMCXL01. The sequence continues at coordinate 1,913 of JBMCXL010000452.1, read as the reverse complement.
TCGTTGAGCACCACCGCCCCACCGGTCACATCGCCGACACCGGAGAAGAACTTGGTGAGGCTGGTGCAGACCACGTCGGCGCACGGGCGCACGTCGATGTTGCTCCACGTCGCGAGCGTGTCGTCGACGATCAGCGGCACCGCCTGACGGCGCGCGGCGACGGCGAGACGGGGCAGGTCGCACGTGCTCAGCAGTGGATTCGACGGCATTTCGGTGAAAACGCCGGCGATCGGCTCGCGCGCCAGCGACTGCTCGATCTCGGCAAGATCCTGCTCGCTGGCACAAGGATAGAAATGCACGCCGGGGCCGAGCTTCTGAAGAATCTTGAGCGTGTCCACGTAGGGAAACCCGAGCTGCACGCTCCTGGCATCCGGCCGAATTGCCTGCACAACGCGGCGCATCATGTCGAGGCTCGCCATGCCGGTGGGAAACAGCCACACATCATCAGGTGAAGCGCCCGCAAACCCGGCGATGCGCTCGCGCAAGCGCTGCTTGATCGCGGAAGCGTCATCCGTAAGCGCTTCGCCGCGCAGACAACGATCCGCCTGCCGTGAGCTGACCCCTTCGCCGGCATGCCGCCAGTACATGCCCGCCGTCTCGAAATGCTCCGGCGGCACGCACACCACGTGCACCTGTTCCACGCCGAGCGGCAACACCTCGGCGCATCCACCCTCGGCGCGCACGAACGCGGCGCAGCGCTCCGCCGCGCCGCGCGAAGGAAACGCCAGACAGCGCGCCTGACCGTCGCTGCTCAACCGCTGCTCACCGAGCGCGAAAAGCTCGCGGCACGCGCGGTGGTACACGAAGCGCGGATAGCCCGCCTTCATCGCATCCAGCACGCGCGCGTCCTTCTCCTCGTAACCGACCACGTCTTCCCAGCGCGGCAGGCATACCGACACTGCATGCGGCGAATCGGGGATCGGCCGGCCCAGATCTTCGGCACGCCACAATGGATGGGTCTGCACGTCCTGCATGTTGCACACCGGCACTGGCGTTCAGACGGAGCCGGTTCCCGCGCCGGCCTCGCGCGATTGCGACGACGCTGGCTGCGTCGCCCCTTCGCCATCCATTGCCTCGAACCCGCGCTGAAGGTCGGCTTTCAGATCCTCCACGTGCTCCAGGCCCACGCTCACGCGCACCGTCTGCGGCGTGATGCCGGACTCGGCCAAACCCTTCTCCCCCATCGACGCGTGCGACATTGTCCACGGCTGCTCGATCAGCGACTCCACCCCGCCCAGCGACTCGGCGAGCAGGAAAAGCTCAAGCGCCGCGAAGAGCCGGTCCATCCGTGCCTGGTCTGCATCGCCAGCCAAGTCGAACGCGAGCATGCCACCGAAACCGCGCTGCTGCCGCTTGGCGCGCTCGTGCTGCGGATGCGATTTCAAGCCGGGATAATAAACGCGCTGCACCTTCGGATGCTGCTCCAGCCACTCGGCGAGTTGCTGCGCGTTGCGCTCGTGCGCGGCCATGCGCTGCGGCAGCGTCTTGATGCCGCGCAAAACCAGGAACGCGTCGAACGGGCTGCACGCGACACCCGTGGCGTTGCAGACGTAGGCGATGCGCTCGGCCAGCGTTTCGTCCTTCGCGATGATCGCGCCGCCGACGACGTCGGAGTGGCCGTTGAGATACTTGGTAGTCGAATGCACGATCACGTCGACGCCGAACTCGAACGGCTGCTGGAACACCGGCGACAGGAACGTGTTGTCCGCGATGGTGGTCAGCTCATGTTGTTTCGCGACGGCAACGAGGGCTTCGATGTCGACAATGTTCAGCAGCGGGTTGGAGGGCGTTTCGATCCAGAGGCCGCGCGTGTTCTTCTGGATCGCGCGCTCGACGTTGGCGGGATCGGCCATGTCGATGAAGCTGAACTCGATGCCCATCTGCGGCATGAGGTTGCTGAACAGGCGATAGGT
>JBMCXL010000451.1:0-2547 GCA_048621015.1 Phycisphaeraceae bacterium | reverse complement strand
GCGGTGGCCTGGCCCGCGGCCAGCATCTGCACCACCAGCGACGGCAGCTTCGCCCGGCGTGCCGCGGCGTCGAGCGGCGCCCCGGCGCGCAGCGCATCGGCAAACCGCACCAGCCGCCGGCGCAGCACGAGATTCACGTCCAGCCGCGACGCGGCCTCCACCGCGCCGTCCATCGGCTTGCCGCTGCGCATCCCCTCGGCGATCAGTCCGCACGCATCGGCCAAGCCGCGGTCGCGCGCGATGCCGCCGGCCACCGGCAGGCGCCAGAGCAGCGGGTCGAACAGCCCGCGCCACGGGCGCGGCCGCCGCTCGCCCCCATGCAGAAACGCCCACACCGCCCGGCCGGCCAACGCCAGACCCAGCAACAGCGCCGCCAACATGAGCCAGTAGTGCGTCGCCTGCGCGAACGCGAACGTCACCCGCGTCATCCACGGCAAAGTCGCGCCGAAGTCCTCGAAGATTTCGTAAAACATCGGCACGATGTACACGGTGACGATCCCGAGCATCCACAGCATCGCCGTGACCGTGACCAGCCCATAGGCCCAGGCGAGGATGTCCTCGGGCTGGCTGGTGTCTGTCTGACGCTGCTCGTCGACCAGTCCGGTCAGCGCCGCGGGCAGCCGCCCCACCTCCACCGCGCCGCGCAGGATCTCGACCGCACGGTCCGGAATCGACCGCACGTGGCGCGCCACGGCCGCATCGATCGATTCGCCACTGCGGACCGCCTCGGCCACGCGGCGCAGCATGCGGGCGCAGCCCGGACGCTCCGACGCAGCCGCCGCATCCAGCATGGCCGGCAACGGCAGGTTCAATCGCACCGCCTGTTCGATGTAGCTGAGCACCGATGCGGCGCGCGCCCGGCGCACCCGGTTCCACGCCTTGGCCGTGATGATCAGCGCGAACAAGGCGACGAATGGCGATGCATAGCTCATCAACGGCGTGAACGCGCTGATGATGCTGATCAGCACGGTGACCAGCACCAGCGCCAGGCCCCCGGCGATCAACCAGAACACCGCGGACACGACCATGCCCAGGATGCGCAGCAGCGCCGTCATGTTCCAGGCTCGCTTACATCAGCTCATTCATCAACGAGACCAACGGCAGAAACAGTGCACCGACGATCGTGCCGATGACAAAAGCCATCAGCAGCAGAAACACCGGCGTCAGCACCATCTGCATGGTCTGCACGCGAAATTCCGCCTGCTGCTGGTAGAGGCGCGCCAGGTCCGCCAACACACCGGCAAGGTCATGGCGCTCCGCCCCCAGGTGCATCGCCACCGGCACGACGCGCGGCAACGTGCGCAGCGGCGGGTGCACATTCAACGGCCGACCGACCTCAATCGTCTCGATCAACGCCTGGCCGTCATGCTGCGCCCGCGGCGAGGCGGTGACGTCGCTGGCCATCGCGATCGCGGCGGGCAGGTCCAGGCCGGCCTCCACGCCCAGACGAAGCCCGTCGCACCACCTGGCCACCAGGTTCCGCTGAAGGATCGGACCGATCAACGGGATCGGCATGAGCACGTGATCGATCAGCGCCTGCATGCGCCCCGTCGCGATCGCGCCCACCCCGCACAGAGCCACCGCGAGGACCAGCAGCACCAGCGCCCCAGCCAGGTGCGGCGTCCATTGGGCGAGCGTGAAAACCGTCGTCGTCAAAGCAGGCACCTCGGCACCGAAATCGGCCATGATGTCTTCGAACGGCGGCACGATGAAATAACCAATGAATACAAGCACCGCCGCGATACTCAGAAACACCATCGCCGGATATGCGCAAGCGCGCCACAACGTCGCGCGCAGACGCGCGAGCAGTTCGAGATAACGTCCGAGACTGAACAGCACCGCCGGCAACTGGTGGCTCCGCACGCCGGCCGCGACGAGCTGCGCGTACAACGGCGGAAAGTGACCGCGGTGCTTCTCGAACGCTTCCTCCAGCGGCGTGCCCGATTCCAGTTCGTCCACCACGCGCTGCACCGCGTCGGCCATGCGCCGGCTGGGCATGTCCTGCGCGATCAGCCGCAGCCCTTCCTCGATCGGCAAACCCGCCTTGGTCAGTTGCGCGAGCTGCTCGTTGAACGCCACGAAGTCCGCGCCGCCCAACCGACGCGGCCGCGGGGACCGCTGCTCGGCCTGTTCCAGCTCGATCACGCTCAGGCCGCTGTCCAGCAAGGCGTGGTGGGCGTCATCGGCACTGGGGGCGTCGATCTGACCGGAGATTGCATGGCCGCCGCGCGTCTGGGCCTGGTAACGGAAGCTGGGAAGGCTCGTCGTTGTGCTCATGCGGGAAAGCCCCCTCGTGAACGGTTGCCCGCCGCGGATCACGGCGGAAGGGAACGGCTCGAAGCGAGCGGCCGCGGCGACGTGGCAGCGCGCATTCTAACAGATCACCCCGAATCCCCCGGTTCGATGTCGTGCTGACCGAGCACGCGCCGCGCTTCGGCGGCATCGGTGACGCCAGCCTCGATCAATGCCCGGACGTTGTCCCGCATCGACACGAAACCGGCCTGTTGAACGAACGCCTGGCGCATCGCCTCGGCGTCGGCGCCGTGC
>JBMCXL010000450.1:0-2558 GCA_048621015.1 Phycisphaeraceae bacterium | reverse complement strand
CTGCAACGAGCCGCTCGCCGGTAGTGGGATACTTTGGGTGCCACGGCCTTCAGGCGTGGCATCCAACATGCACCGTCAAAGTATCCCACTACCCGCCCGTCGATTCGCATCCCCCTCGCCTCGTCAGCCGATATAATGAAAGCGCGTGAAACCATCCGGGCCGCCCCGACCTGTGGGCCGTGCCTTCGCCCGTCGTCGCGCATCAGGGAGACTGCAATATTCTCGAGTCAACAAGCGTTGAACTGACAGAGGCGCCCCCATCCAGCGCCGGTGAGTGTGCATCATCTCGGCCCGTCTCTGTTGTGAAGCCGACCCGAATCGGCTGTTGGTAAATTTCTCCTCTCTGCAGTGGGGCCAACGATGGCGAATCAGTACGACAAGCGGAAGCAGACCGGCTCGATCTTCGCGACGCCGGGGATGATCGTCGTGCTCGGGCTGCTGCTCTGGATCGCCTCGGCCGCGGCAGCGATGGTCGCCACGGTCGGCCTGGAGTGGGTCGCGGTTGACCAGATGGACCAGGTCACCACCCTGGCGCTCACGTACGGGGCTTATCTGCCCTCGGTCCTGCTGGGTCTGCTCGGAACGGTCGTGCTGATCGTCGGGGCCGTCCGCGCCGCGCTGTACGGGCGCAGCGCCCGCACCGTGCCCACCGAGGCCGAGCGCCGCGAGCTGCTCGCCCTGCTGCGCCAGGCCAACGACCGCCTGCTGCTCAGCGAGCCGGCCAAGCGCATCGCCTACCGCGAGCATGACATCCAGACCCTCCGCCGCGTGATCGAGCAGGACATCACCCGCGGCGACTTCGACGCGGCCATGATCCTCATCGAAGAGCTGGCCCACACCTACGGCCGCCGCCACGAGGCCGAGGGCTACCGCGAGCGCATCGCCAACGTCCGCCAGCAGGACCAGCAGGCCAAGATCGACGAGGCGGTCCAGGGACTCGAGCAGATCCTCGCCCAGCACGAGTTCGACCGCGCCGCACGCGAGGCGGCCAAGCTCCAGCGTCTCTTTCCCGATGCCGAACGCGTCCAGAGCCTCGACCAGCGCGTGCGCGACGCGCGCGAGCAGTACAAGCAGCAGCTCGAACGCCAGTTCCTCGAAGCGGCCGAGTCCGACGACGTCGACCGCGCCCTGGAGCTGCTCAAAGAGCTGGACATGTACCTCACCGAGCAGGAAGCCGAGCCGCTGCGCGAGACCGCGCGCGGCGTGATCGGCAAGAAGCGCGACAACCTCGGCGTGCAGTTCAAGATGGCCGTCCACGACAAGGAGTGGCTGCGCGCCGTGCAGGTCGGCGAGCAGATCATCCGCGAGTTCCCCAACTCGCGCATGGCCGAGGAGGCCCGCGGCATGATCGACGTGCTGCGCCAGCGCGCCGGCGAGCAGCACGCCGCCAGCGTCACCTACTTCGAAGCCGAGTAGTCCACCGCACTGCGCATCACACGCCAAAGCCCCGAACGGCGAGTCCGCGAGCCTTTCGCGGGGTCATTCCCACACCAACCACGCTTGCCCCAGCCGCTATACTGCGGTCATGTCCGACCTGCATGAGGCGGTCCTGATCCCGGGCGACGGCATCGGCCCCGAAGTGAGCCGCGCGGTATGCCGCGTCCTCGAGGCTGCCGACGCCCCCGTGCGCTTCCACGAGCACCACGCCGGCCTCGCCGCGCTCGACGCCGGCGAGGACGTCATGCCGCAAGCCACGCTCGACGCCATCCGCCGCTGTCACGTCGCGCTCAAAGGCCCCTGCACCACGCCCGTCGGCGAAGGGTTCGTCTCCGTCAACGTGCAGTTGCGCAAGAAGCTCAACCTCTACGCCGCCTTCCGCCCCGTGCGCTCCATCGAGGGTGTGCCCACGCGCTTCGAGAACGTGGACGTGGTCATCGTGCGCGAGAACACCGAGGGCCTCTACAGCGGCATCGAGAACGAGATCACACCCGGCGTCGTCACCAGCCTCAAGGTCGTCACCGAGCTCGGCTGCACGCGTATCGCCGAGCGCGCATTCGCGTACGCCCAGCACCGCGGCCGCCGCAAGGTCACCGTCTTCCACAAGGCCAACATCATGAAGATGTCCGACGGCCTGTTCCTGCGCTGCGCCGAAAAGGTGCGCCAGAACTACCCGGACATCGAATACGAGACGCGCATCATCGACGCCGGCTGCATGAAGCTCGTGCAGGACCCCGCGCAATTCGACGTGCTGCTCATGGAGAACTTCTACGGCGACGTGGTCAGCGATCTCGCCGCGGGGCTCGTCGGCGGGCTCGGCGTGACGCCCGGCGCGAACATCGGCGACGATGATGCGGTCTTCGAGGCCGTGCACGGCTCGGCGCCCGACATCGCCGGCAAGGACAAGGCGAACCCCCTCGCCCTGCTCATGTCCGCCGTCATGATGCTCAACCACCTGCACGAAACGCGCGGTGACGACCGCGCCAAGCAAACCGCCGACCGCATCAAGCACGCCTACAACCGCGCGCTGGCCGACGGCGCCAAGACCGCCGACATCGGCGGCAACCTCGGCACTGAAGCCTTCGCCCAGGCCGTGATCGATCGGCTGTAACCGCTTCAAG
>JBMCXL010000449.1:0-2566 GCA_048621015.1 Phycisphaeraceae bacterium | reverse complement strand
CCCGCGGCCGACCCGGTCTACGGCAAGAACGGCCCGCTGCTGGATTACTGGTACGCGCGGTGACACACGTCCTCAACCCCCATCCCTTGAGGGAGGGGTTAGGGGAGGGTGAAACGTCCACCCACCATGAGCGCTGTCGCGCCTGATGAGGACGCAAAGGTGATCGTGCGCCCCACCCTCCCCCTGCCCCTCCCTCAAAGGGAGGGGGGGTTGAGTTCGTTCAGTGCGCGCCCACCGGCTGACCGAGCTGCGGCGTCAGCTCATCGAGGATGCGCTTCAGTGTCGCCTCGTCCTTCGCCTCCGCGTTGAAGCGCAGCAGCGGCTCCGTGTTGCTCGGACGCACGTTGAACCACCAGCCTTCATTCGCGAACGCATCGATCGTCACCCCATCCAGCTCGTCCACGTGCGCCTTGTCTGCGAAACCAGCCTTCAGCGCATCGAGCACGCCCTGCTTGTCCTCGACCTGGAAATTGATCTCCCCCGACTGCGGATACCGTCGCAGCGGCGCGATGCATTCGCTCATCGGCTTGCCCGTCTCGCTCAACACGCTCAGCACCGCCGCGAACGCGATCGCGCCCGAGTCGGCGAAGTAGTTGTCGCGGAAGTAAAAGTGCCCCGACAGCTCACCGCCGAACACCGCGTTGTGCTCGCGCAGCGCCGCTTTCATGAACACATGCCCCACGCGGCTGCGCACCGGCTCGGCGCCGAGCTCCTTCAACGTCTCCTCCACCACCTTGCTCGAACGCAGGTCGTACACGATCGCCGGCGACGTGCGCCCCGCCTCCTTCTCGATCGGCACGAAGTGATGCGCCAAGAGCGCGGTCAGGTGATCGCAGCCGATGATTTCCCCGCGATCGTCCACGAGCATGCACCGGTCGGCATCACCGTCGAAGCACGCCCCCAGCACCGCGCCATGCTGGATCACGCCTTCCTGCGTCGGCACCATGTTCTCGGCCACGAGCGGGTTCGGCTCGTGCGCGAACTCGCCGGTGATCTCGAAATTGAGCGGCACGATCTCCAGGTTCGGCACGCCCTCGAACACCTGCGGCACGAGCTTGCCCGCCATGCCGTTGGACGCATCAATAAACACCTTCATTGGCCGACTCAGCGGGCGCAGGAACGAGCGGATGTGTTCGCGATACGCCGGCCAGAGATCGATCTGCTCGTACGTTCCTTCCGCCGGCCGGCGCTCATCACCGAGGCCCTCGGCGATCTTCCGGATCTCCGCCAGTCCCGTGCTCGCGCCGACCGGCTTCGCCTGCGCGCCGCTGATCTTGAAGCCGTTGTACTCCGGTGGATTGTGGCTCGCGGTCACCTGCACACCGCCGACGGCGCCGACGTGATTGATCGCGAAATACTGGATCGACGTGTCGGCCATGCCCAGGTCGCCGACGTTCATACCGGCCGCGCGCAGGCCGTCGGTCAGCGCCTCGGCCAGGCTCGCGGAGCTGTGGCGCATGTCGCGGCTGACCAGCACGAGGCCCGGCTGGTCGCCGTTCTGCTGCTTGAAGAACGCGCCGGTGGCGCAACCGATCTTCCAGGCGGTCGCCTCGGTAAGCACTTCGCCGTAGACGCCGCGGATGTCGTAAGCCTTGAAGATTTTTTCGAGCATGGTGATCGTTCCCCTCGTGATGGTGGCAATGTCGGTGGGTGATGATATCGCCGAGCGAGGTGCATGGTGCAAGCGGCGCGCCGCGTGTCAGGGTCCGGGCTCTGGGCCGGAAGCGCACCCCAGACCCCAGACCCTAGACCCCAGCCCCCGACCTTGCTTGCGACCGCCCGCGCCCCAACGGACACTACCACGCATGGCCCAACGTTCGCTCGTGATCGGTTCGGCGCTGGCCGCGGCGCTGCTGGTGCTCGGACTCACCCTCTGGCTCGGGCATCGCCCCATGCCCGCGCCCGAGCCGCGCAATGGCGACACCGACCCGGCCGAGTTCGACGCCCTGCCGCCGTTCGACCCCGAGCGCGTCATTGACCCCGACCTGGCCGCGCGCTCGCAGGTCTTCGAGGGTGTGGACGAGGGCTACACCATCGTCGAGGGCGACCGCCGCGTCATCATGACCTGGGACCGCCTCGACCCGCGCCCGCAGGGCGTCTACGACGTGCGCGGCCCGCGCACTTGGGTCTTCTTCGATCCCACGCGCATCCTGTGCATCGAAGCCGACCGCGGCACCATCGTCGCCCCCGAGAACCAGCCGCAGGAAGGCGACCTGATCGGCAACGTCACCGTCACGTTCTTCGAGGCCGACGGCGACGACATGGTCGACCTCGACACGATGCGCGACGTCCAGGTGCAGGCCCGCCTCGACCGCGCCAGCTTCAGCCTCGTGCTCGGCCACATCGAATCCGACAGCCCCGTGCGCGTCGACGGCCGCGCCGTCACCTTCCAGGGCCGCGGCCTGAGCCTGACCTACAACGAGCAGCGCAAGCGCATCGACCGCCTCGAAATCGCCGAGGGCCAGTCGCTGCGCTTCGCGCGCGATGAGCAGGGTGAAACCGAAGACGACGAACCGGAATATGAAGCGACGCCGGTCCGCGGCGCATCGACCTCCGACACCCCCGC
>JBMCXL010000448.1:0-2571 GCA_048621015.1 Phycisphaeraceae bacterium | reverse complement strand
ACCGTGCCGATCGCGAACACGCCCACCGCGCTCAGCGCCACCGCCGCGAACAGGCCGTACCACGCCGGGTTCGGACGCGCCAGCTCGCGCAGACGTTCCAGCAGCAGCTCCGTCAAAGCAGCCCCTCCGCGCGCATTGCGTGCAGAATCTGGTTGGCGATCGGCCCCGCCGTCTGCGACCCGCTGCCGCCATAGGCCACCACCACCGCCACCACGTGCGTCGGCCGCACCGCGCCCGGCGGCGTCGCCAGCGCGATGAACCACGCGTGATCGCCGCGCTTCACGATCTCGTCCGCGCCTGTGATGCGCCCGTCCTCGTCGCTGTCGATGCGCAGCGGCACGCCCTCCGCCGTCCCCGACTTGCCGTAGACGGTCACGTCCTCGATGTTGAAAATCGGCTCGCGATCGCCGTCGTCCAGCCGCAGCGTCCGCCCGCTGCCGTAGGACGCGTTCACCACGTCGTTGAGCCCCTGCATCGCCGTCTCGAACGACTGGCGGTGAAACCGCGGCTCGTGCGGCCGGCGCGGCTCGTTGCGATGCGCATCGCGAATGATCGTCGGATGCAAAACCCGCCCGCGGCGCACCAGCGTCGCATACGCGCCCGCCGCCTGCATCGGCGTCCAGCGCACCGGGCCCTGGCCAATGCCCATGTAGATCGCATCGCGGTAATTGAAGCGCGCATCCGCCGTCGCCGGATCGGGCAGGTCGCCGCCCACTTCCTCCGGCAGCCCCACACCCGTCGGCTCACCGAGGCCGAAGCGGGCGAACCACTGCCCGATGCGCCCCACGCCCATGTCGCGCCCGAGCGCGTAGAAATACACGTTGCAACTGCGCGCGATCGCCTCGGCGCCGTCCAGCGGGCCGTGCGTCAACCCGCCATGCGCCTTGAATATCCAGCAGCGGTAATGGTTCGGATCGTCGGGATACAGATGCCCGATGCAGTCAATCACCCCGTCGAGCGGATGCACGCGCGCGCTCACCGCCGAGACGAACACGAGCGGCTTGATCGTTGACCCCGGCTGGAACGGCCGCGCCACCGCACGATTCAGGTACGGCATGTTCACGCGGTCGTCGTAAATCTTCTCCGACTCCTGCTCCAGCGTCTCCAGCGGCATGCTCGGCACGCTCACCGCCGCGAGCACCTCGCTCGTCTCGGCATCGAGCACCACCGCCGCGCCGTTCAGCCGCTCACCGACGCGCGCCGCTTCGCCTTCCACGTTCTCGCGCACGTGCCAGGGTTGAAAGGTCATCAACCCAATCTCCGGCGACATCAGCGCCTGGATGCGCGCCTGAAGCCGAATGTCCAGCGTCAGCTCCACGTCGCTTCCCGCCACCGGCTCGGTGCGCTGCGTGCGCCCCGTGTCCAGTTGGCGCACTTCCTGCCCGCGCAAACCGCGCAGCCGATCCTCCGTCGACGCTTCGACACCGAACCGCCCCAGCCGATCACCCGCCAGGTATCCGCCCAGGTCGATCCGCTGCCGCCCGTGCTCGTCGACATAACGAAACGGCCGGCGCTGCTTGTCCTCCGCCCAGAAGTCGCGCATCAACCCCACCACGTGCACGCCCACGCCGCGCACCGTCACCTCGATCGGCTCATCGTCGCGCAGCGGCGAAGGCAAGTGCGAACGATCGATCTCGATCTGCTGCGTCTCCTGCGGATAGCGCCGCTGCTTCGGACGGCGCAGCTCCACCTGCTGCCACACCGTCAGGGCCGGGTCCTCGCTCGCCTCGGCCTGGAACGTCTGCACCGCGCGCCGCACCGCCTGGTCCACGTCACGCAGCAGCGAGTGCGCCTGACGCTGCTCGCCGATCGGCTGAATCACCTCCGGCAGCGCCACCGGCTCGCCCAGCTCGATCTCCCGCCGACGCTGCCACGCCGCATACAGGTGGCTCGACATCCGGTGCACCCGCTGCACGATCTGGCTCTTGCGCCGCTCCAGTTCGTCCCGCGGCACGCCGCCCAGCTCCGCCAGCGTCTGCCACAGCCGCTCGGCCTGCCGGTCGTACGCCGCCTGCTCCCGGTCGACCAGCGCCCGCCGCCGCTCCGGGCTCATCTCCGCCCAACGATCCCCCGCGCTCCGTTGCGCCGCCGCCCGGCCGCGCTGGTACGCCCAGTCCCCCGAGATCACCTGGTAGTTGACCGCAATGTCGAACCCCGGCTCGTCCACCGCCAGCACCCGGCCCCACCGGTCCAGAATCCGACCCCGCACCGTCGGAATGAACGTCGTCTCGACCAGCGCATCCTCCACCTGCGCCAGGCTCCGCCGATGCGACTCCCCCACCGTCAGCCGCGCGGCCTGGAAGCTCAGCCCCACAACCACCACCCCGCCGAACACCATCAGCAGCATCAGGCGGCGCTGGAACATGCTCGGAAATTGGCGATGCAGCAGCCGACGGATCATGAGCGGCCCATTAACTGACCCTGAAACGGGGCTCGATACGACCAGACGATACCCCACACGCCCCATTATCACTTATCGGCCCCCCACCGCGCAAAGCTTCAGCCTCCCCCCACCCCCCCCCGAAAGCCCACGGTCTCCCGACCGTGGGCCCACCTTGTGCGCACAACCAC
>JBMCXL010000447.1:0-2573 GCA_048621015.1 Phycisphaeraceae bacterium | reverse complement strand
GCCTTGAACCGCTCGCTGCCCGCCTCGCGCACGATCTCCAAGAGCATCGACTCCACCGTCGTCGGCACCACGCCCGCCTGCACCATGCGCTGCACGGCCGCGTCCTTCTCCATCGGCCGGCGCGACGCGATCGCGTCCACCGCCACCGCCGCCGTGTACCCGCCATCCAGCAGGTCCAGGCACGTCTGCAGCACGCAGACATGCGCCTCGATCCCCGCCACCACCACGCTGCGCGCCCCCAACCGGGCCAGCTCGTCACGCACCGGCTCGACGAACGAGGAGAACTTCACCTTCTCGGGCTTGCAGCTCACGCGCGTCATGCGCTCGGCCAGCACCGGCGTGGTTGCGCCGAGGCCCTTCGGGTACTGCTCCGTGACCAGCACCGGCAGCTCCAGCGCGTCGGCGCCGTCCAGCAGCTTGCCGACCTGCGCCACGAGCTGATCGGCCCCGTCAATCACCGGCAGCAGCTTCTCCTGCACATCCACGATCAGCACCGCCGTGCGCTCGGCGTCGAGTCGGGGGACTGCCATGGTTCGCTCCTTTCGCGGTTTCTGCTCCTGGGTTGCCGCTTGCGGTTTGGTAACACCCCGCGGAAGGCTCCTTCGTCGCCATCCGCGGGCTTTTGTCAACAGCGCCAGGTTCCTTCCCCATCCCCAAAGCCCGCAGATGGCGACGCAAGGAGCCTTCTGCGGGATCACCAACCGTCCCTCACGCGCGCGACCGTACCGCCTCCGCCAGCGCCGCCACCAACCCCGCGATGTTCGACGACTGCGCTTCCACCGTCACCTCGAATCCCAGCTCGCGCACCGTTTCGCTGGTGATCGGGCCGATGGATGCGATCTGCGCTTCATCGACCAGATCGCGCTCGTCGCCGAGGAGGGTCGCGAGGTTGCGCGCCGTCGAGGCGCTGGTGAAGGTGATCCAGTTCACGCGGCGCTCCCGCAGCGCGCTCAGCGCCGCTTCGGGCAGCGCGGCTGCGAGTTTCGTGCGGTACGCAACCAGTTCGGTGACGTCCGCGCCGGCGTCGCCCAAGCGCTGTGGCAGCGCCGGCCGGGCGATGTCGGCGCGCAGCAGAAGGATGCGCTTTCCCTTGATGTTCTGCTGCGCGATCATTTCGTCGGCGAGCGATTCAGCGACGAAGCGCGTCGGTACGAGGTCGGCCTGAATGCCGAGTTTTTCGCGCAGCGCGTGGGCGGTGGCGTCGCCGATCGCCGCGAGTTTCAGGCCGGCGAAGTGGCGCGCGTCGAGGCCGAGCGCTTCGAGGCGATGGTGCACGGCCGCGACGCCGTTGGCGCTGGTGAGAACCAGCCAGTCATACTGTTGCACGTCGCGCAGCGCCGCATCCACCTCGTCCCAGGTTTGCGGGGGGACCAGTTCGATGGTCGGTGCTTCGAGGACTTCCGCGCCGAGTGTTTCGAGTTGGCGGCGCAGCTCCGATGCCTGCTGACGCGTGCGCGTGATGAGCACGGTCTGCCCGAAGAGCGGGCGCTGCGTGAAGAAATCGAGGCCCGGTTCGGTCAGCGCGGCGACGGGGCCGACGACGATGATCGCCGGTGCGCCGAGACCGGCGCGCTGCACGGCGTCGGGCAGTTGCGTGAGCGTGTCGCGCACCGTGCGCTGGCGCGGCGTGGTACCCCATTGCACGGCGGCGGCGGGTGTCTGGACATCGAGGCCGGCACTCGTTAATGCCGTGGCGATCTCGGGGAGCCGGCCGACACCCATGTAGAAGCAGACGGTGCCGCCCTTTTCAATCAGCGCGGCGAGCGGGCGGTAGTCGATGGCGGTTTCGCGCTTGGTCGGATCTTCGTGGCCTGTGACGAAGGTGACGGTGGAGGCGAGCGCGCGATGAGTCACGGGGATGCCGGCGGTCATGGGCGCGGCGATGCCGGCAGTGATGCCCGGAATCACTTCGACAGCGACGCCATGTTGCGCGAGGTAAGCCGCTTCCTCGGCGCCGCGGCCGAACAGGTACGGGTCGCCGCCCTTGAGGCGGACGACGCGGCCGCCCTGCTGCGCCTTTTCCACGAGCAGCGCGTTGATCTGGTCCTGGGTGAGCTTGTGGGCGCGGGCGCGTTTGCCGACATCGAGGCGCTCGGCGTGCGGCGGTGCTTCGTCGAGCAGTTGTGGATTGGCCAGCGCATCGTGGATGACCACGTCGGCGGCGCGGAGGCGTTCGAGGCCGAGGGCGGTGATGAGGCGCGGATCCCCCGGGCCGGCGCCGACGAGGCTGACGCGCGGGGGGGCGGTTTGTGCGGATTTTGTGGTCTGGTCTGTCAAAGTGAGTAAACCTTAGCGGTTATTCGGCCGATGCGGGCCAACGGAGCCTGCGGCGCCGGGGACGAGTCCGGTCGCCGTGCTGGGAGAAAGCACATCATGTCCACGGTCCCGATGCCTCGCACCGCCCCCGTTCTGCATTCCACCGAGCGCCGCCGCTGCCCGCGCAAGCCCGTGACCGGCGAGCTGACCGGGGTGGTCAGCGATCCGAATGACCCAACGCGGCCGAAGCGCATCTGTGCCGTGCGGCTGACCGACATCTCGGCGATCGGCCTCGGCGGCGTGACCGCGGAACCGCT
>JBMCXL010000446.1:0-2573 GCA_048621015.1 Phycisphaeraceae bacterium | reverse complement strand
CTGTGGCAGCGTGCGCGCGAGCTGCTTCTCGAGTTGATCGATCTGTCGGCGGGCGCGGTCGGGCAGTTCGCGCGGGCGACGGAAGAACGGGCGGCCGGCGGCGCTGTTCAGACGGTGGCGCGCGTGGTGGAGCTGGCGGCGCAGGTCCTGGCGCAGGCGACCGGCAAAGTGGGCGAGCTGTTGGGCCAATGCGTCGCGCTCGGGGATGAGCTTCATCGCGGCCTGGGTGGGCGTGGCACAGCGCAGGTCGGCGACGAGCTCGGCGACGGTCGTGTCGGTCTCGTGGCCGATGGCGGCGACCACGGGCAGGCGACATTCGTAGAGCGCGTCGGCGACTTCGCGCTCGTTGAACGCCCAGAGGTCTTCGATGGACCCGCCGCCGCGCGTGAGGATGATGGCGTCGATGCCGAGCCGCGGCCCTTGCTTTGAGAGGTTGCGCAGCGCGGCGGCCACTTCCGGCGCGGCCGAGGCGCCCTGCACGCGCACGTCGTAAAGCATCAGTCGGCAACCCGGCCAGCGGCGCTGCGTGGTATTGATCACGTCCTGCAGTGCGGCGGCGGAGCGCGACGTGACAACCGCGACGCGCGTGGGCATGGCCGGCAGCGGCTGCTTGTGCGCTTCGTCGAAATAGCCTTCCTTGCGGAGCTGGTCGATGAGCTGGCGCAGCTTCAGCTCGAGCGCGCCCTGGCCGAGGGGTTCGAGGTTGTCGACGTAGAGCTGGGTCTGGCCCTGGGCGGGGTAGTAGTCGAGTCGGCCGGTGGCGACCACTTCCATGCCATCCTCGACGGGTGTGGCGATGCGCCGGGCGCTGGAGGCGAAGCAGACGCAGCGGATCGTCGCCTGCTTTTCATCCTTGAGGGAGAAGAACCAGTGCTGGCCCTGGCGGAGGTTGGACACTTCCCCGACCACGCGCACGCGCTGGGGGAAATGGTCGGCGAGGGCGGTCTTGATGCGATCGGCGAGTTGGCTGACGGTGAGCGGGCGGGGCTGGTCATCGCGCTGCTGGCTTGCGGACTCGCCCCGGCCTGGCGCGGCGGCATCGGGCGGCGCGCTGCCGGGCCGGGCGGCCTGGCGGGCGGCGCGGGTGCGTTCGGGATCGAAAGGAAGCCTGGCCATGGGGTAGATGCTCACTGGTGGGCGCGCGGCCGTCAACCTGCTGGCAGCGCGCTGCCGCGAGCCGGGCCGTCCCCGGGTCGGTCGTCAACATCGAGCAGCGCCTCGGCCATGGTTTACGGGCGTGTCCGGGGCGAGGACGCCCCGGCTCGCAACACGCGGCTCGCTTGACCGACACGCGAAAAAACTCTAGCGTGATTAGTTCCACACCGCGCGGCCCGACGCGGCCTCGCCCACACATTCAACCCCCCAACATCGCGAGGAGACGAGTGATGGCACTGAAAGTTGGCATCAATGGCTTCGGGCGCATCGGCCGCATGATCGTTCGCGCCGGGATCAAGAACCCCAACATCGAATTCGTCGGCGTCAACGACCTGGTCGAGGCCGACAACCTCGCCTACCTGCTCAAGTACGACAGCGTCCACGGCCGCTTCCCCGGCAAGGTCGAGGCCAAGGGCGACACCATCCACGTCGACGGCCAGACCATCAAGTGCCTGTCGGAAAAAGACCCCGCCAGCCTGCCGTGGAAGGATCTCGGCGTCGATTACGTCGTCGAGTCCACCGGCCTGTTCACGCAGGGTGACGCCGCGGTCAAGCACGTCGACGGCGGCGGCGCCAAGCGCGTCATCATCTCCGCCCCCACCAAGACGCCCGACCAGGTCAAGACGCTGGTCTACGGCGTCAACCACACCGACTTCGACCCCAAGACCGACAAGGTCATCTCCAACGCGAGCTGCACCACCAACTGTCTCGCGCCGATCACCAAGGTCGTGCAGGACAACTTCGGCATCGTCGAAGGCCTGATGACCACCGTCCACGCCGTCACCGCCACGCAACCCACGCAGGACGGGCCGAGCAAGAAAGACTGGCGCGGCGGACGCAACGCCTACACCAACATCATCCCCGCCAGCACCGGCGCGGCGAAAGCGGTCGGCCTGGTCATCCCCGAGGTGCAGGGCAAGCTCACCGGCATGGCCTTCCGCGTGCCGACCGCCGACGTCTCCGTGGTCGACCTGACCGTGCGCACCGAGAAGGCCACGACCTACGACGACATCTGCGCCGCCATGCGCAAGGCCGCCGACGGCCCGATGAAGGGCGTGCTCGAATACACCGACGAGGAGGTCGTCTCCAGCGACTTCATCGGCTCCTCGTCCAGCTCCGTCTTCGATGCCGGCGCGGGCATCGGCCTGAGCGACACGTTCTTCAAGCTCGTGAGCTGGTACGACAACGAGTTCGGCTTCTCCAGCCGCATGGTCGACATGCTCACGCACATGGGCAAAGCCGACGGCCTGGCGTAACGCCAACCTCCAACCACCCACACGCGCAACAAGAAAGCCCACGCTCTCCCGAGCGTGGGCTTCTTTTTTGTAACCCCTCAAACGCAGACCGCCATCACTTCAACGACCAGTGCGCCAACCGCAGCTCCGCCATCGTGCCCGGCCCGTGCGTCTGTTCATACC
>JBMCXL010000445.1:0-2577 GCA_048621015.1 Phycisphaeraceae bacterium | reverse complement strand
GTCTCCGTTTCGATGCCGAGCATCCGCCGCGAGCCTTCGTCGCCGACCTGCAGGTTCGCGGCCCACTGGTACTGTCCCGCGGTGCTCATGAGCTGTTCGTGCGTGCCGCGCTGCACGATGCGCCCGTGCTCGAGGACGATGATCGTGTCGGCCCGGCGCAGCGTACTCAAACGATGCGCCACGACGAACGTGGTGCGCCCTTCCATGGCGCGGTCCATCGCGGCGAGGATTTCGCCTTCGGTTTCGGGGTCGATCGCGGCGGTGGGATCGTCCAGCAGCAGGATGGGCGGCTCCAGCAGCAGGGCGCGGGCGATGGCGAGGCGCTGGCGCTGGCCGCCGGAGAGGCCGATGCCGCGTTCGCCGAGGACGGTCTCGTAGCCGTGGTCGAGGTCCATGATGAACTCGTGCGCCTGGGCGAGGCGTGCGGCGTTCTCGATCTGTTCCTGCGTCGCTTCGGGGTGGCCGAAGGCGATGTTGGCGGCGACGGTGTTGGAGAAGAGGAACGATTCCTGGAACACGAGGCCGCAGTTGCGGCGCAGGTCGTCGAGGTCGTACTTGCGCAGATCGACGTCGTCGATGAGCACGCGGCCGCGCGTGGGGTCGTAGAAGCGCGGGATGAGCGACAGCAGCGTGCTCTTGCCCGAGCCGGTGGCGCCGAGGATGGCGATACACTGGCCGGGCTCGGCGGTGAGGTCGATGTCGGTGAGCACCTGCTCGGGCGTTTGCGTCTCGTCGTCGTCTTCGTAAGCGAAGCTGACGTTGTCGAACGTGACGCGGCCGCGTGCCTTGGGCAGGCGCACGGGGTTGGGCGGGGTGGTGATCTCGGTGGGCGTGTCGAGCAGTTGGAACACGCGCTCGGCGCCGACGAGCGACATCTGCATGGAGTTGGCAATGTTGGCGATGTTGCCGACCTGCTGCGAGAACTGGTGCAGCAGTCCGAAGAACACCATCAGGCCGCTGCCGATCGGCAGGTTGTGGTGGATGGCGAGGTATCCGCCGTAGCCGAGCAGCGCGAGGATGTTGACGTGCGTGAGAAAGTGCAGCGCGGGAATGAACAGCGACTGGCGCATGAAGATCCAGCGCTTCTGGCTGCGCACCTCCTCGTTGGCGGTGGCGAACTGCTCCATCTGGCGCGGCTCGAGGGTGAAGCCCTTGACCACGTGCACACCCATCAGGTTTTCCGACAGGCGCGTGATGAGCCGATCCTCGCGCCGCCGGTTCTCCATGTACGCGGGGCGCACCACCCGGCTGAACCACACCGTCCCGCCGACCAGCAGCGGCAGCGTCGCGAGACACGCGACCGTCAGCCCGACGTGGATGTTCACCATGTAGCTGACGTAGACCACCAGCGACAGCAGCACCACCAGCGTCTGCACGACGCACATCTCGATGAACATGCGGATGCGCTGCACGTCGGTGGTGACGCGGTTGATCAGCGAGCTGGATTCGTTGGCGTCGAAGAAGCGGAAGCTGAGCCGCTGCATCTTGTCGTAGACCATCGCGCGCAGCTTCACGACGATCTGGCGGTTGACCAGGTCGGCGGTGGCGACCTGCGTGCCATAGGTCAGCACGCCGCGCAGCAGCGCCGCGAGGAAGATCAACACCGCGATGAAGCCCACCACGCCCAGCGCCCAGGCGCTTTCGTCCGGGGACAGGCCGAGCGGCCAGCGCGGATCGGGATAGCGCTCGGGCGCGACGCGGTTGGCGACATAGTCCACGCCGAGCCCGAAAAAGCCCAGACCCGCCAGCTTCATCGCCACCACCAGCAGGTGCAGCCCCACCAGCTTCACGCACCCCCAGCGGTACTGCCAGCTCAACGCCAGCATCCGACGAATGAGCTGCCAGTTGCTCTGGGTCCGCTGCGTCGGATCGTCCGACAGTTGAAAAGCTTTCGGCTTCGCGGAGCGTGTCACGACTCGGCTCTCATGCCGGAGCAAAGTTTCAAGCTCCAGGTTTCAAGTTTCAAGTTGTTCGGCGGCTTCGCCGCCATCTCCGCAAACTTGAAACCTGAAACCTGGAACTTGAAACTCCTCCGGCTTGCCGGAAAAAAACGAACCCCGTTCCCCGGCGCATTCACGCGTGAGGAACGGGACATGGTCAAACCTTCGCACCGGTGCACAACCGCCCCGGAGCGAAGCCTGGATTTCTGTTCATCATCGGTCGAATGCCGCCCGCCGCGCCAGTCCAGGTGACTGGTTTGCAACCCCTGCCCGCCACGCGGCCGACTGCCCGTGAATATATCCGATCCGTTTGGGTCTGTGCGGCCGCATTGCTGATAAATCCCTCATTTCCCGCCGATTTTTTCGCCCGCATCGCCGGCGGGGGTGGGCAGCAGCACCATCTGGTATCTTTCACCCATGCCGCGCGCCGTCACCGTCTTCTGCGCCGCCAGCGAGCGCATCGACCCGCCCTTCTTCGCCGCCGCCGAGACCCTCGGCGCCCGCCTTGGCCAGCGCGGCGACACGCTGGTGTACGGCGGCGGACGCGTCGGACTCATGGGCGCGCTCGCCCGCGCCGTCCACGCCCACGGCGGCCGCGTCGTCGGCGTCATGCCCGCGGGCATGAAAACCGTCGAGC
>JBMCXL010000444.1:0-2580 GCA_048621015.1 Phycisphaeraceae bacterium | reverse complement strand
CCACAATCCGTTCATGCGCGAGAACGGCACCGACCGACGATTCACGGGCTATGTCAGCGACGTGATCACCGATAAATGCATCGACTGGCTTGAACAGCGCGATGTCAGCAAACCGTTCGCCTTGATGTGTCACCACAAGGCCCCGCATCGCCCGTGGGAGCCCGGCCACAAGTACCGACACCTTTACGAGGACGTGGACATCCCCGAGCCCGACACGCTCTGGGATGAATACACCAACCGCGCCAAGGCCGCCGAGGTGGCGCGCATGCGCATGGAAGACCTCACCGCCACCGATCTGAAACAACCCGTGCCCGCCGGCCTGACGTGGCAGGAGGAACGCCGTTGGCGCTACCAGCGCTACATCAAGGACTACCTGCGCACCATCGCCTCCATCGACGACAGCACCGGCCGCCTGCTCGACTACCTCGACGAGCACGACCTCGCCGAGAACACGATCGTCATCTACACCTCCGACCAAGGCTTCTTCCTCGGCGACCACAACTGGTTCGACAAACGGTTCATGTACGACCATTCGCTCCAGATGCCGTTTCTCATTCGCTATCCGAAAGAGATTCCCGCCGGCAGCGTGAACGGTGACATCCTTACCAACACCGACTTCGCCCCGACGCTGCTGGATTACGCCGGCGTCGCGATTCCCGAGGACATGCAGGGCGTCAGCGCCCGCGCCATGCTCCGCGGCGAAACGCCGGCCGACTGGCAGCAGTCGATGTATTACCGCTACTGGATGCACGGCGAAGCGGCGCACAACACCTGCTCGCATTACGGCATTCGCAACAGGCGCTACAAGCTCATCTACTATTACGCCAAGGCCCTGGACATGGGCGGCGCCAGCGACGCGCTTCAGCTCGAGCCGGAGTGGGAGCTGTTCGATCTCGAAAAAGACCCGCAGGAGCTGAACAACGTCTATCACGATCCCGCCTACGGGGAGGTCGTGCGCGAGTTGACCGCCGAGCTCGAGCGCCTCCAGGCGCACTACGGCGACACGGCCGAACACAGCGCATCAACCGCCGGCAGCGCAACATGACGCACACGCCGCTTGCGGCTTCGCGTCATAGGCCGGCCAAGAGGAGGAAGACATGCCCCAGCGACCCATTCGCCTCGGTGTCATCGGCGGCCGGCGCGCCGCTGCGTTCGATCTGGCGCTGCAACACCTCGGCGATCGCCTCGCACTCACCGCGGTCTGCGACCTGAACGCCGCGATGCTCGATCAATGGGCCGATCGCCATCCGGACCTCGCCGGCTATCACGATTTTGAGCGCATGCTCGCCGACGACGTCTGCGATGCGGTCCTCATCACCACACCCATGCAGGTTCACGCCGATCAGGCCGTCGCCGCGCTGCGCGCCGGCAAGCACGTCATCAGCGAGGTCACCGCCTGCATCACCCACGACGAAGCGCTGCGCCTCGTCGACGCGGTCGAGGACACCGGCCTGACCTACATGATGGCCGAGAACTACACCTACATGCGCCCGCACATGATGGTGCGCCACATGGTCGAGCAGGGCGTCTTCGGCGAGCTGACCTACGCCGAGGGCATGTATGTGCACGACTGCCGGCATCTCAAGTTCCGCGAAGACGGCACGCTCACCTGGCGCGGCGAGCTGGCGCGCGACATGGACCCGTGCAACTACTATCCGACGCACTCGCTCGGCCCCATCGCCCAGTGGCTCGGTCTCGGCCGGGACGATCAGATCGCCACCGTCTACTGCGCCGCGAACCGCGCCACCTGCATGGCCGACTACGCGCAGCGCCGCTTCGGTGAGCAACATCCCGGCGCCGCGCCCGACCACTGGCGGCGCGGCGACGGCGCGCAGTGCCTGGTCACCACCGAGCGCGGCCGGCTGATCTCGCTGCGCGTCGACAGCTCTTCCCATCGGCCGCATCACATGACCATCCACGAGCTACAGGGCACGCGCGGCTGCTACCGCACGCAAGGCAACTCCCGCGACGAGCCGCTCGTCTGGCTCGACGGCCGCAGCCCCGGCAAGCCCGGCCACGGCTTCGAGCACGCATCCGAGTGGGACAAGCTCTACCAGTACGCCGACGAGTTCGAGCACCCGCGCTGGAAGCAGCACGGCGAGACTGCCAGGAAAGCCGGCCATGGCGGCGGCGATTTCTTCGTCCTCGAAGACTTCATCAACGCCATCGAAGGTGAAGCGCCCAACCCCATCGACGTTTACGACGCCGTCACCTGGAGCAGCATTATCTGGCTCAGCGCCGAATCCGCGCGCACCGGCTGCGCGGTGCGCGGCATCAACTACCGCGACAAGACCGCCCGGCAGGAGGGCGTGGCCGTCACCGCGCCGCACGCGACATGAAGATCACCGCGATCGAGACGCACGTCTGCCACGCGCGCATGCGCAACTGGGTGTTCGTGAAGGTGCTCACCGATCAGCCCGGCCTGCACGGCTGGGGTGAAGCGACGCTCGAATGGCACACGCGCGGCGTCGTCGGCGCGATCGACGATCTGGCGCAACTGCTGGTCGGCGAAGACCCCACGCGCATCGAGCACCTCTGGCAGATGATGTACCGCCAGCACTTCTGGCACGGCCACGGCGC
>JBMCXL010000443.1:0-2581 GCA_048621015.1 Phycisphaeraceae bacterium | reverse complement strand
AGTTTGTACAGCGAGCGCTCCATGAAGTGCGGGTGCGCGTACTGCTTGCCGCGCGCATAGGACACCACCTGCCGCAGGCCGAACAGATCGAAGTGATCGATCAGGAACGAGCCATACAGCACGATGCCCCAGCCAAGCAGCGACAGCGCCGCCAGCACGCCGCGCCCGATCGGCGCCTCCACATCCCAGATCACCGTCGGCATCGGCCGCCAGAGCCAGAACAGCAGCACCAGGCACAGCGACGAAACCAGCACGAACGTGCTGCGCTCCGCCGCCTGGGGGATGTACCGCGTCAGCCACTGCTTGAACCCCCGCCGCGCCATGATCGTGTGCTGCACGGCAAACAACCCCAGCAGCGCGCAGTTGACCACCAGCGCTATCCACGTCGGCCCCGGCTCACCGGTGTCGATCGACTTGGGCACGACCCAGTTGCCCACGAAGCCGACCGCGTACAGGAACGTGACGAAGAACACCAGATAGGCGACGACGCCGTACGCCAGGACGAGAATCCGTGCCATGGCCGCCTTCTCCTTCAACCTGGATCACGTATTCAGAACCAGGCGCACACCGCATGCGCACCCAACGAGACTTGCCTCACCCGCGCCCCGTCCGGCCGCTTCCCGCAAAAACCCCGGTAAATATCCTACCGCCACCCGTTCCCGGCTCCAATCCCCCGCGCGCCAAAAAGCACGATCGCGCAGGCGGATGAGCCATCCCTGTGGTCGCGCTGAAAGCCGGAAAAAGTCAAGCTGATCCGAAGACGACGGAAGACAAAAAGCCAATGCGCACACCTCGCCCCACGCCGGACTGCAGCGACCGCAGGGAGCGCAAGTCCGGATTCCGCGCCAACACCCCTACAGCCGCTACCACTCCGCCACGCCACTTACCCCGGCTTGATGTTGTGGTTCAGCCGAAACACATTCTCCGGATCGTACTGCGCCTTCACCCGCGCCAGCCGCTTGTAGTTCTCCTCGCCAAACCCCGCCACGACACGGTCGCGCCCTTCCTCGCCAATAAAGTTCAGATACACCGCGCCGCTCGCCCACGGCTTCAGGTCGGCGCGAATGTCGCGCGCCCATTGCCTGCCGCGCTCATCGTCCGCTGGATCGTCCCACAAGCCGAACGGATGCACGCACCACGGCGCGCCCCGCCACGGAATCGGATATTCCGCCGGCCCGCGCGCGATCGCCCCGCCCTGTGGAAACAGCGCGTGCTGCGACGGCGACGGCACGATCATGTCCTCCGCCCGCCGCGCGAAAAGATCGACCGCCTCGTTCGGAAGTGCATCCAGGTATTCCGCCGACCAATAGTTTCGATACCCCGGCGGATCATCGAACATGCACTGCACCTCGGCGTGCGAGACTTCGACGATCATCTCCCCGGCGTGGCCGAGCTTCAGCAGCGGCGCGCACACCTCGCGCGCCTCCGCTTCCGGCCCGGCGTACACCACCAGCAGCGCGAATGTGAGCCCGCCGACCAGTGCTTCGGGCACGAAGTCTTCCTCCGGCCCGGTCAGATACAACGCGCCGCCGCCCACCTCATCGGGCGCGGATGCCATGAACTCGCGATACGCGCGCAGGGTGTCCGCGCCGGCTTCGGGCCGCCACAGCAGCAGCGCCGCGGTGACGCGCTCGACTTCATGCAGGCGGAAGGTGAAGCTGGTTGCCACGCCGAAGTTGCCCCCGCCGCCGTGCAGAGCCCAGAACAGCTCGGGGTTTTCATCGTCACTGGCGCGCACGAGTTCGCCATCGGCGGTGACCAGCTCGACGGCGAGCAGGTTGTCGCATGCCAGCCCAACCTTGCGCGCCAGCCATCCGTCGCCGCCGCCGAGCGTATAACCACCCACACCGGTGGTGGAGACGCGCCCGCTGGCGGTCGCTAGGCCGTGCGGATCGGTGGCGGTGTTCAGGTCGCCCATGGTGGCGCCGCCGGCGACGGTAACGGTGCGCGCCTCGGGATCGACGCTGACCTGGTTCATGCGCCGCAGGTCGATCACGAGGCCGCCGTCGGTCAGCGCCCGGCCGGCGACACTGTGGCCGCTGCAGCGCACCGCGATCTCCAGGTTGTGCTCGCGCCCGAAGCGGATGGCGGCGGCGATGTCCTCGGGCGATGCGCACTGCGCGATCACGCCCGGACGCTTGTCGATCATGGCGTTGAAGATCCGCCGCGCTTCGTCGTAGTCGGCCGCGTCAGGCGTGAGGACCTCGCCCTGAAAGTCCTGGCGCAGTGCATCGAGCGCGGTGGCGGTGATCGCGTTTCCCATCGATATGGACCCCCCAAGCCGGAATCGTTGGATTGGTGACGAGCGCGGCCGGATTCCGTGCTCGCTCCATTCAAGTTTAATCCTCCCCGTTCCCCGTACAAGGCTCAACGGCGCTTTCCATCACGCCCCCAAACCCCCTCCCACTTCCGGGGGCCGGGAGAGGGTGCCGAGCAGGCAACGCTCATTCGCACGCAAACAGCAACGAGGCGGGGGAGAAATGCCACCGTCTCAACCCCCCTCCCTCGAGGGAGGGGCAGGGGGAGGGTGAGGCGCACACTCACCTTTTCATCCCCGTCACGCGCATCGGCGCTCATGGTT
>JBMCXL010000442.1:0-2599 GCA_048621015.1 Phycisphaeraceae bacterium | reverse complement strand
CCCGCCGCGCGGCGGCGCTCCTGCTCGTCGGTGTCTTCGCCGATCAGCTCGCGCAGCGCGGCGCCGGGGTCGGCCTGGCGCATGAGATGTTCGCCGACGAGGATGCGATGCACGCCGGCACGCTGCAGACGCTGCACGTCGTCGCGCGTTTTGATGCCCGACTCGCTGACGACGATCTCGGTGTTCTCCACCATCTCCAGCAGGCGGAAGGTGTGGCCGAGGTCGGTGGTCATGGATTTCAGGTCGCGGTTGTTGATGCCCAGCAGCGTGTAGGCGGGGTGCGGAAAGCCGATGTGGGGGCGCACCTTCAGGAGCTGCTCCACCTCGTGCACTTCGACCAGCGTCGTGAGCTTCAGCTCGTGGGCGAGGATGAGCAGGTCCAGCAGTTCCGCCTCGCCGAGGCACTCGGCGATCAGCAGCACCGCGTCCGCGCCGGCCGCGCGCGCTTCATAAATCTGGTACGGCTCCAGAAGGAAATCCTTGCGCAACACCGGCAGCGGCACCGCGTTCTTGATCTGCTCGATGAACGCCAGGTCGCCTTGGAAGTAGCGCGCATCGGTCAGGCAACTGATCGCCGCGGCGCCGGCCTCGTGGTAGGCGCGGGCGATGGCGACGGGGTCGAAGTCGTTGCGGATGACGCCGGCGGAGGGACTGGCCTTTTTCACCTCGGCGATGACGCGCAGCCGGTTCTTGGGCCGGGTGACGGCGGAGAAGAAGTTGCGCGGCTTGGGGCTGGCCAGCGCCCGCTGCTTGACGGCCTCCAGCGACTCGCGCTGCCTGGCCTGGGCGATCTCGGTCCGCTTGTTCGCCACGATCTGGGCCAGCAGGTCGCTTTCGCTCATCTCGCTCTCATCTCGCTGGTGGGGGCTTTCTCTGACTCCGGGCCGATGCGCCGTGTCCGGGTCTCAAAGGATAGTCACGCAGCCGGTGAGGGGAAATCGCCCGGCCACCGATGACGAGCGCGGGTGGCGCATGGAGGGGACGGTGATGAGCGGGGACGGGGGGTGCGCGCAGAGGCCGCGGAGCGCGCGGGGGCTTCAGAGCACACGATCAACTTTTAAGTTAAATGTGTATTTCGCTACGGTCACGGCGATTTTCGGGCGCTTTGCTCTCTCCGCGGCCTTTGCGCGACGCTTCACCGATCGTCCACGTCATCGTCCCCTCCCCGCTCGGCGTGAACCGGCTGTGGCCGGAGGGGTTGCCCCCGCGCATCGTCGCGCCGAGTTGACCGGTGCTACTGGTGGCGTAGACTCGCCGCTTCGCGGATCGGCCGACCGCGTCCCGGCGAGGGCCGGCGGGTGCTCGCAAGCGCCGGCGCGCCCGTCTTTCCGACCCTTCGGCCGCACGAGGCTCGCACACGTTGCCACGCATCGGGCTGCTTTCCGACTCCCACGGCCGGGCCCGGCCCACGCGCCGCGCGGTCGAGTTGCTGCTGAGCCACGGGGCTGAGGTTCTGCTGCACCTGGGCGATGTCGGCAGCACCGGGGTGATCGATGCGCTGGCGGTCACTGATCCGGCCAGCGGAACGCAGATCGAGGCGCACCTGGTCTTCGGCAACACCGACTGGGATACCGCCGCGCTGGCCCGCTACGCCCGCGACCTTGACGTGGCGGTGGATCACCCCGCAGGCCGGCTCGCGCTGCCGGAGGGGGCGCTGGTCTTCTGCCACGGTCACGAGCGGGAACCGATGCAGCAGGCGATCCGCGATCATGCCCGCTA
This sequence comes from Phycisphaeraceae bacterium, assembly GCA_048621015.1. GTDB lineage: Bacteria > Planctomycetota > Phycisphaerae > Phycisphaerales > Phycisphaeraceae > JBMCXL01. The sequence continues at coordinate 880 of JBMCXL010000442.1, read as the reverse complement.
CCTCTGCCACGGTCACACGCACCAGGCGTCGGACACCCGCGACGGCGCCACGCGCATCATCAACCCCGGCGCGCTGCACCGGGCGCGGCAGTACACCGTCGCGCTGCTCGATACGGAAAGTGATGCGCTGGCGTTTTATCCAGTCCCCTCGGCGTGATAAGCTATTGAGAAGGCTTTGACAGAATTCCGGGTGCTTTTCAGGATTGCCAGCCACTCGCCGATGACCCAGGACCAAACCACCAAGATGCTCGAAGGGGTGCGGGTTCGCTCGTACAAGCCCGAGGATCAGGCCGCCGTCAGTCGCCTCTACACCGAGGGACTGCTTGCGGGCCAGATCGCCCCCAACGACACCGGCGCCGACATCGAGAACATCCACGAAGCCTACTTCGACGAGGATCGTCACCATTTCTGGGTCGCCGAGACGGAGAAGGACGGCCAGGTGGTGGGGATGATCGGCGTGGCCAGTGACGAGCCGCACACCGCCGAGGTTCGCCGGCTGCGCGTGACGCCCGAGCACCAGGATTCACCCATCGCCGAGCACCTGCTGCGCACCGCGCTGCAGCACTGCAAGCATCACGGCTACCTGAAGGTCATGCTCAACACGCGCTTCGAGCACGACGCGGCCGTGGACCTGTTCGACCACATCGGCTTCCAGCACACCCGCACGCGCAGCCATCACGGCAAGGACATGCTCGAGTTCTACCTCGACCTCTACCGCCAGGCGCCCGAGGAGCAGCAGGGCTCGCACGAGACCGAGTGAGGCGGCACGTTCTGCTTCCCGACGTTCCTCATGCCCGTCCGGAGCGAGTCCGCGCGGAGGGCGGCGTTATCTCGTGCAGCCACTTTCAGCAACCACGGAGGGTCGTTGCTGATCCCGCCC
>JBMCXL010000441.1:0-2612 GCA_048621015.1 Phycisphaeraceae bacterium | reverse complement strand
GAACGGCCCGATCATAACCCATCCCCAGGAGGAGATCACCATGGCCAAGCAGGATCCCTACACGCCGAGCAAGAGCGATCGCTTCACCTTCGGTCTGTGGACCGTCGGCAATCCCGGCCGCGATCCCTTCGGCGTCGAGACACGCCCGAAGCTCGAGCCCGCGAAGATCGTCGAATTGCTCGGCGAATGCGACGGCGTCTACGGCGTCAACTTCCACGACAACGACCTGATTCCGATCGATGCCACCGAGGCCGAGGCGAACCGGATCAAGAAAGACTTCCGCGCAGCCCTGAAGCGCACCGGGCTGAAGGTCGCGATGGCGACCACGAACCTGTTCGGCGATCCGGTGTTCAAGGACGGCGCATTCACCAGCAACGACGCGGAGGTGCGCGCCTATGCCATCCAGAAGGTGATGCGCGGGATGGAGCTTGGCGCCGAGTTCGGCGCCAAGGTGTACGTCATGTGGGGCGGCCGCGAGGGCGCCGAAAGTGATGCGACCAAGGACCCGGTCACCGCCATCCAGCGCTATCGCGAAGCGCTCAACTTCCTGTGCAAGTACAACCGCGATCAGGGCTTCGGCTACCAGTTCGCGCTCGAGGCCAAGCCCAACGAGCCGCGCGGACATCTCTACATGTCCACGACCGGCGCATACCTCGGCTTCATCGAGACGCTCGACCATCCCGAGATGGTGGGGGTGAACCCCGAGCTGGCGCACGAGCACATGGCCGGGCTGAACTTCACGCACTATGTCGCCCAGGCGCTGGAGGCGGGCAAACTGTTTCACATCGACCTGAACGACCAGGAATACAACCGCTTCGACCAGGACTTCCGCTTCGGCAGTGTCAGCTACAAGCAGTCGTTCTTTCTCGTGAAGCTGCTGACGGATTACAGGTACAAAGGCAACAAGCATTTTGACGCCCACGCCTACCGCACATCGGACTACGAGGACGTGAAGGCATTCGCGCGCGGCTGCATGCGCAGCTACAAGATCCTCGAGCACAAGGCGAAGACGTTCAACCAGGACGACGAGGTGAAGAAGCTGCTGCGCCAGATCAAGCGCGGCAACCGCGAGCTGGAGCAGCTCACGGCGAACTACTCAAAGCAGAACGCCAGCAAATTGCTCAAGCGTTCGTTCGACCGCGAGAAGATCGCGGCGCGGCATCTGCCGTATGAGAAGCTCGATCAGATCGTGTTCGATCACCTGATGGGCGCGCGGTAGCGTTTGCTGCGCTTCTGGTTCACAGCGCTCAACCCCCCTCCCTTGAGGGAGGGGCAAGGGGAGCGTGAGGCGCTGGTCTACCTTGTGTCACCATCGCGCGAATGTGACATACATGGTTGCAGGACGCTCGACCCTCCCCCAACCCCTCCCTGAGAGGGAGGGGGGTTGACGATCGCGTGCGCGATCGTGGCGCAACGCGGCTGTGATATTGGCTCGAAGCGGCAGGGCGCTATCCCCAGTAGATCGCGGCGACGCCGGTTGCGCCGATGGTCTGCTCGGTGGGGGCGATCAGGACGTCGCCGCCGCGATGGAGCACCAGCTCGGCGATGTCGTCAACAACGTCGTCCGTGGCGGGGTCCTCGATCGGCTTGAAGGTGATCTCGCCGGTGGCGCGGTCGATCTCACCGCCGACGCGATGGTCCTCGCGGATGATGAGCATGCGGATGCGCGCGGCGACGGCATCGCGGGCGATCTGTTCGAGGTCGTCACTGCCCTGGCCGTGCGCTTTGGCGGTGCCGAAGGCTTCGAGCCAGTCGGCGAGCACGCGGTCGCGCGCGGGGGCGGCGACGTTCCATGCCTGCTCACCGAGCTCGCGCAGGTCCAGGCCATGGAACGGATCGCGCCGCAGGCCGGTGTCGAGCAGGCGCGGATTGTGGCTGGCCGCGTGAAACAGGCCGTGGTATTCCGGCAGGGCGGCGAGGATCAGCGGCAGCCGGGCGTCGCGGTTGTGGTAACGCCAGATCGCATCGTCCACGCGGCGGAAGTAGCGCCGCAACTGCGTGTCGCGCTGGTCGGAGTCGTCAAAGTCGTACTGGCTGGGGCGCGTCTTGGTGACGTGGCTCGGCTCGCCGATCGCCTCGGCCATGTCGCGCGGCACGTCGGGCGCCAGCTCCACGGCCACCAGCCGCTCGCGATCACCCTCATGCAACGCCACGCGCTCCGTGCTGACGCAGAGCAGGTGATACCGTCCCGCGTCCTGCATGATGCGGATCAATGGCTTGACGTGGAACGAATGCGCCACGATCGAGATGTCCGGCACCGGCCGCAGCAGCTTGCGCACCCGCAAGTAACCGGGCGCGGCGAACACCGCCAGCCCGTCCTGCTGGTTGAACCAGAAGCTCTCATTCTCCGCGAGCTGGTGCAGCGGCGCGAGCACCGCCGCATCGGTGTCCGGCTCGCTGCCGTGCGCCTCGAGCGAGCGCTCCGCTTCCTTCAGCCGATCCTTGAAACCGATGCGGTTCTTGTGGTGTTCCTGCGGCAGGCGTGAGGTGGTCATGTAGATGGAAACGCACGGCCCGGTGATCGGCGCGAGCAGTTCCTGAAGCTCACCCTTGTTCATCAGCAGCGGCTGGCCCGGTTGATTGACGCTGGTCATGCCCGCACTCCCTTGGCG
>JBMCXL010000440.1:0-2630 GCA_048621015.1 Phycisphaeraceae bacterium | reverse complement strand
TTTGTCAGCCAGGCGCAGATCGAGCGGTACGCGAAGCAGGCGGTCACTCCGCTGGCGTTGAAGGTGCGTCCGAAGGTGCAGCGGGGCCGCGAGCCTGACGGGTTCGTTGGAACGGACCTCAACAACCGGCGGCTCGGTCCGAACACTGAAATCGAAGTGATGGCTCGCCTCGCGGAGCTTCAGATTGATGGCGATCCAGTTGAACTCCGTGACTGGCTGCGGCAGCGGGCGGCGCGGTTCGACCTCAAATCCAACGGTAGCTCCTCGAGCAGCACTCATCTACCACTCGAAAAGGTCGGCGTGCGCCTCGGGCGCGTGCCGATCGAGGCGGAGGTGAGTACGGAGCTTTCAGTCGCCATCGCAGCACAGAGTGTAGCTCAGAAGATCGCGCTGCCGGCGCAACGGCTCAATGCACATGTCGAGGTCGTGGAAGGGTACACCGGTGATTACCTTCGCGACGAGATTGCGCCAGCCGATCAAGCGCGCCGCGCCGGTGTGTGGATCGAAGACAGTCCCCGCGGCAGGCCGGGACGCCACTTGATCTTCGCCGTCAGGGAACAACCGGATCGTGTGCGTACCAAGAGTTGGTTGCGCGTGGGGAACAAGGTGGTGCCACTGTCGCGCGGTGGCCATGGTCACTGGCGCGATGGCAGTGGAGAGCATCACCACCACCAAAGATATTCACTTGAACGCTTCTTTCGGAAGCACCCAGAGTTCGAAGGCGAAGCGCATGTCGACCTGATCGTTCGAGCGGACGTCGACGCCGCTGAAACCGAGGTGGCAGACCGGCCGATGTGGCTGGGTGAGTGGGTATTCGAAGACGTGCCGCTCGATGCGGAGCCGGTGCAGAATACCCCGGACCTGAGTCGGGTCACGGAGCTACCAACGCTCGTGCCGGCCCGGGCGCGGGTGTTGACGCTGGAGGAAGCGGAGCGACCGCCGAGCGCGCGGCGCACGCATGTCGAGGCGGATTGAACGTCGTGGCGAAACACAGCGAAACCCTCTCCCGTCGGGAGAGGGTGCCGAGCAGGTGAAGCGACATTCGCGAGTAAAAGTCCAACGAGGCGGGTGAGGGGATCGACATGGACCGGGCGTTTAACTCGCGATCCAGACGCGAGGTTGTCGTTGATCCCCTCTCCCTTTCCCTCTCCCGGAGGGAGAGGGGATGCATGCCGGCTGCGCCGGCGCTGACCGCCCTTCAAACGCCGCGCGAGATGAAGAACTCCGGCAGCGCCAGCGCGGCGCCGTACACCACCACGACGCGCGGCACGAAGATGAACGCCGTGGTCAGCGCCGCCTGGTAGATGTTCATCTCGAACACGATGGCGGCGAGGATGCCGAAGCCGATCAGGTAGTACGCGTAGCCCGCCGCGAGCAGCCACCAGTCGAAGTCCGCAATAGCCATCATCCAGGTGAACAGCGGATCGACCGCCGCGGCCGGCCCCAGCGTCAGGGCGGTGCACTTGAACAGCACCCACCCGAGCGTGCCCATGTTCACCTCGAACCACTGCGCGACCTTCACGATCGCCACGAGCATCGCCGGCACGAACACCACGAGCTGAAGCACCAGCGCCGCCGCGATCACCACCGCCGCCGCCAGCGACGTCTCGCACACGTTCCACCAGAACACCGCGCCGCCGAACCAGCCCACGGGCATCACGATCAACGGCAGGTGCAGCTCGCGGATGCGCGACGGCTGCGCCTCGTCCTCGCCCGTCTCCAGGGCGCGCTCGATGCTCGATTTGCGCCCCATCGCCTCGGCGTAGCTGCTGACCGCCGGCGGCGGCGCCGTGTTCGGCGCGGCGGGCGCTTCGGGTCGAAAGGACGCACCGCACTTGCAGCGCAGCGCCTTGCCCGCGAACGCGGCACGCCAGCGATAGCTCGCGCCGCAGCTCGGACATTGCACCGCGCCCCCGTCGATCTCCGCCATCGCGTGGACCTTTCCTGCCTGTGCGTGTCTCTCGCCGCGCCGCCGCTCAGCGCGTGTACAGCTCGCCCTGGAGCAGGTCCTTGGTCGTCGGCGGCTCGTACACCTCGCGCACCGTGCCCTGGCCGCTGAAGATCACGTCGTAATGATGCGACGGGCTGAAGCGGTAGCGGAAGATGAATCCGTCGGCCATGCTGCCGTTCTGCACGACGTCGGTCATCTGCTGACGATCGAAGTCGCGCGTGGGGCCCTCGCCCGTGGACGAGCCCGGTCGAATCGGCACGACCTCCCGGGGCTCCTTCAGGTCGGCGACCTTGTCCCACGCCATGCCCTCGTTGACGTTCTCGCGGAACGCCGCCGCCTGCTCGGCCGGATCGATGCTCGCGTAGCCGCCGAACTGGTACAGCAGAAAAATGACGATGCCCCCCACGATCAGCAGCCCGATGATGACCTTCATCCCATCCCTCCTTTGGTGATTGGCCCTGTTGCCCTGAAAGGCCCGGAACGTTCGTTGCATCATCCCGTGAGCGGCGCTCTGCGCCAAGCGCCTTATTTTTCGGCCCCCGGGATGCCAAGCCGCGGGGTGAGTCTGCGAACCCCGCGGGTATCGGCCACCTCCAACGACCCGCGGGGTTCGCTGCGCTCACCCGCGCGGCCTGGCTTTGCTCGGAACGTCCCCGCGCCAAAACCGCCGCGCTTGTTG
>JBMCXL010000439.1:0-2640 GCA_048621015.1 Phycisphaeraceae bacterium | reverse complement strand
CGGCTTGGCTTGGGAAACAGGGGCCTGGCATGCCGCGGACGCCGGCGGCGTGCTGGGCGTGCCAGGCCGCAAGCGGCCGAAACGTTCTCGACTTGGCCCTGCCTCCTGTGATACCTTGGAGCCGATCCGGGCGGCGATCGATCGATACCGATCATGACGCGCTCCCTTCGCAGCTTGCCGGCCCAGCGGACGTTCGAGCGCCGGCCCCCGGCGGTCGCGGGGACGTTCTATCCCGATGATCCCGCCGCGCTGCGGCGCATGGTCGACCAGCTCCTGCGCGACGCCGCGGCCGCCCAGGCCGGCGGCGAGCAGGCCATCGGCCAGCCCAAGGCCCTGATCGCCCCCCACGCCGGCTATCCCTACTCCGGACCCATCGCCGCCTCGGCGTACGTCGCCATCGAAGCGCTGCGCGCGTGCGTGCAGCGGGTGGTGCTGATCGGCCCGGCGCATCGCGTGGCGGTGGCGGGGTTGGCGACCAGCTCGGCGAGCGTGTTCGAGACCCCGCTCGGCGATGTGCCCGTGGATCGCGAAGCGGTCGATCGGCTGACGCAACTGCCGGAGGTTCGCACGCACGACCTGGCGCACGCGCCGGAGCATGGCCTGGAGGTGCATCTACCGTTTCTGCTGCACGCGCTGGGTGAGCCGACCACGCCCGAGCGCGGCGCCGGCGCGGGCGAAGGTTTGCGCATCGTGCCGTTGCTGTTTGGTCAGGCGACCGAGGCGCAGGTCGCGCGCGTGCTGGCCGAGGTCTGGGGCGGCCGGGAGACATTGATCGTCGTCAGCTCCGACCTTTCGCACTTTCACGATTACGAGACGGCGCGCCGGCGCGATCGCGCGACTGCCGCGCACATCCTTGCGGGCGACGCCGAAGCGATCGGGCCGACCGAGGCGTGCGGACACCTGGCGATCCGCGGGCTGATGCGCCAGGCGCGCACTCACTGTCTGCATCCACGCCTGCTGGACCTGCGCAGCTCCGGCGACACCGCCGGGCCGCACCACGAGGTCGTCGGTTATGGCAGCTTCCTCTATTGCTGATGCGCGCCTCACTCCCGATGGCGACGGCCACCCGGCGCACTGGCCCGAGTCGGAGCGGCGCCGCTTGCTCGAAGTGGCGCGCGCGTCCGTGCGTCACGGCGTGCATCACGGCGAGCCGTTGGAAGTCGATCCCGCGACGCATCCGCCGCGTCTGCGGGCGCCGCTGGCGGTGTTCGTGACGCTGTTGCACACCGGTTCGCTGCGCGGCTGTGTCGGGTCGCTGGAGCCGATGGCGACGGTGGTGGAGGAGACGGCGCGGCATGCGTACGCCGCGGCGTTCGAGGACCCGCGCTTTGCGCCGCTGAGCGCGGGCGAGCTGCCGGGGTTGGACGTGGAGCTGTCGGTGCTCGATGCGCCCCAGCCGATGCCGTTCGCGGACGAGGCGGATCTGCTCGCGCAGCTGCGGCCGGGGGTGGACGGGCTGATCGTGACGTGTGGCGATCGGCGGGGCACGTTCCTGCCGGCGGTGTGGGATCATCTGCCCGAGCCGGCCGATTTTCTCGCGGGGCTGAAGGCGAAGGCGGGGCTGCCGGCGGACCCGCTGCCGCGCGAGGCGGCGGTGCATCGATACACGGCGACGAAGCTGCGGTAGGGGGGAAAGTGGTCCAGTGGCCGAGTGGTCCAGTGGCCAAGCCCGGACTCGGCCACTCGGCCACTTGGCCACGTCTTCACATCTGCCGGTACAATGCCCCGCTTCGGTCTGTCGCGCCGCTGCTGCGTCCGCTGGATTTCATGAGCCAGGACCTCGCCCCCGACAACAAGCCGCCGGTGACGGTGATCGCCCCGCGTCGGCGGTGGCAGTTGCTCGATGCGCGCGATCTGTGGCGGCATCGCGAGCTGCTGTGGATCCTGGCGATGCGCGCGCTGAAGATGCGCTACAAGCAGACGGTGGTGGGCGCGTTGTGGGCGGTGATTCAGCCGGTGGCGATGATGGTGGTGTTCACCGCGGTGATGCGCGGCACCGGCGCCAACCCGATCGTGCCGGGCGTGCCTTATCCCATCTCGCTGTACGTGGCGATGCTGCCGTGGCAGTTGTTCGCCAGTTCGCTGCGCGCCTCGAGTGACTCGCTGGTGACGAATCAGCGGCTGATCACGAAGGTGTATTTCCCGCGCGTCATCGTGCCGATCGCGCCGATCGTCACGAGCCTGGTCGACTTTCTGATCGCCGCCCTCGTGCTGGTGGCGATGATGGTGTGGTACGGCATCGTGCCGACGTGGACGACGGTGCTGGCGCCGCTGATGATCGCGCTGGCGGTGATGACCTCCGTGGCGGCGGGGTTGTGGCTGTCGGCGTTGAACGCGCTGTACCGGGACGTGCGCTACGCCCTGCCGTTCCTGATCCAGATCGGCATGTTCGTCAGTCCGGTGATCTACGACACGACCAAGATCCCCGATCACCTGCACCTGCTGTACAGCCTGAACCCGATGGTGGGCGTGATCGAGGGTATGCGCTGGGCGGTGCTGGGCTACGAGCAGCCGCCGCTCGTCTCCCTGGCCATGTCGGCGGTGATGGTGACGGTGCTGCTGATCGGCGGCCTGGCGTACTTCCGGCGCATGGAGTCGACGATCGTCGACCGCGTGTGAGCCGGCGCCGACCTTCTCATC
>JBMCXL010000438.1:0-2641 GCA_048621015.1 Phycisphaeraceae bacterium | reverse complement strand
ATCTTGGGCAGTGGGTCGAAACTGGCGCGCGCCAGGGGCCACATGGCCGGTTGCTCATGGCGGTCAATCTCAGCGAGATGCCGGTGACGCGCGACATTGACCTTCGGCCGTACCTGTACGAGCAGTCAACGACTGTCCAGCGCTACCGTGTGACCGCTGAGAGTTCAAACGTGCAACGCATCGATGGAGAGACCGACAACGTGCGCTTCGCGCCCGGCGAGGGCGTGATCTGGCACGTCGAGCCGCCAGCCCCGTAGCGCACGGCACGCGCGGAATGAATCGTCATCGCCCAGCATAACATGCTTGAAAACACGCCCACGAAAGGACCGAGGATGATCGGCCACCGATTGTTGTACGTTGGATGCGCGCTCGTGCTGTTCGGCGCGGCGCGCCTGGGACTCGCCGCCGAGGTGGTACTGCCACAGGTGCGCAGCGCTTATCACAGTAGTGAACCGATCGAGCTGGCAATCGTGGGTCTGGGCGAGAACACCACTGCGACGCTGAGCATCGAGCCGACCGAAGCAGGTGCGGCCGAGCCACTGGCCTTCGACGTCACGGGTGAGCTCGGCAGCGAACTGTTCGAGCTGCCGCCATACACGCTCGCGCCGGGTGAGTATAACGTTACGGTCGCGGCCGCTGACGATCAGTCGAAACCGGTGACGCTGCGCATCGCGCGCGGCGTGCCGCGCTCGACAATGTATTTCTCCCAGACCGGCCGCGCAACGCCCGAGGCCGGCGCGAACTTCTCGCTCAGCAATGCGTTCAATTTCGGCCTGCGCACGCGCGAGGGCGAGGCGGCGCTGGACGTGCGCCGCTACTCGCGCGGCATGCGCATCCACGAAGATTTGATCGCGCGCGACGTGCCCGATCTGGTCTACATGTATTGGACCGGCTACATCACGCACAAGCCGTGGGGCATCCACAAGAGTTGGGCCGCTGACCATATGACGCGCAACATGCGCCGGTTCAACTTCCACGTCGCGCAGCGCCTGCGCCGCTTCGGCCACAACATCATGATGATCGGCGGGATCGACGAGCCGGGCCTGTCCTGGGGCCGCACACCCGTCGGCGGCTCGGCCAGCGGCTTCCCAAACTGGGACAGTCGGGACTGGTACGAAAGCCGCGGCTGGCGCTTCACCGATGACCCCGCGTCGCGCTCCGACGAAGACTGGCTCAAATACATGGACATCCGCACCGCCATTCTCGGCGAACAACTTGATCAGGCGCGCGACGACATCCAGCGCGTCTGGCCCGAAGCGATACACTCCACCGATCTCTACGCGCCGCACGCGATGACCGACGGCACCGATCCGTGGAACCAGAAGCGCGCCAACGACATTCCCTCCACGCACGTCTTCGCCGACTACGGCCACGGCAAGCTCGGCGTGCTCGCGTCACTCAACATCGAAAAATCTTACGATCCGCTCGCGAAGCTCGCGCACGCGATGAACGGGCAACTGTTCGGCAAAGCGATGGGCCATCCCCGTCCGCTGCGCGCCTTTCAGCTCATGCGCAATGTGATGCTGGCCGCCGGCCTCGAAAGCAACTGGTGGCTGAATTACGGTGCGTTGAAAAAGGGCGAAGACGAACAAGGGCGTACCGGCAACGAGTTGCTCCTTGCGAACCTGCGCCGCGTCAACGAGCCGGCGCTGCGCTACGGACCGGTGTTCGCCGAGATGGCCCCGGACGAGCATGACGTGGCGGTGCTGTGGAGCTGGACGGAGCTGGCGATGCGCTGCAAGTCCGTCACCGCCCAGGCCGCGCACGCTCCGAAGGGCGAGCAGCCGACGCTCATGGTCGCGGATCTGCCCGAGGACGCTTACAACGAGCAGGGCAAGGTCGAGGTCAATGCTTATCAGGTCGGTGCCAACTACAAGGGTGAGATCATCACGTCCGTGACGGCGATCAACCGCGCCGGTTATCCCGCGCACGTGCTGCACGAGCGGCTGCTCACGACGGATGCGCTGGATCGGTACAAGGTGCTGGTTGTCGTCGGGCAGACGCACGCGTTGCCGGACGACGCGCGCGCCGCGATCGAGCGCTTCGTGGAAGCCGGCGGCCAGGTGATCGTTGATCACAAAACGGCCATCGAATTGCCGGGTGCGCTGACGACCGAGGCGAAGGTGGCGGACCATGGCCATCGCTGGCGTCCTTACTTCCGGCGGCTGAAGCAGTTGGAGGAGGGCTCGCCGAAGACGCGCGAGGCCAGCTACTACCAGACCAACCATTACGCAGAGCAGTTTTCGCGCGATGCGAGCGACGCGTTCAAGGCGACGCTCGAGCAAACCGGCGCGCGCCCCGTGATGCGCACCGACGATGTCGAGCTGGCATGTGAGCGCCACACTGCCGGCGAAGGCAGTCTTGTCATGGTCATCAACGGCCGCGAAGAGTTGCCCGAGATCGAACCGACCGAGGCGTATCCGATCTGGAACTACGTGCCTCACCAGGTCAACTATCAACTGCCGACGATCGACGCCGACAGCGTTGTCTATAAGATCGAAGGCGCTGAGTGGGATCACGTCGAGCGCGTGCGCAATCCGACCGGCGTGCAGAACGAGACATTCGAGGCCGGCGAGATGAAGCTGCACCTGGTCGCGCCGCGCGAACCAAAAGGCTTGGCGCTGACGGCACAGATCGAGGG
>JBMCXL010000437.1:0-2646 GCA_048621015.1 Phycisphaeraceae bacterium | reverse complement strand
GCACCACCGTGTTGATCGAGCCCAGGCCCTTGTCCAGGAAACGGTGGCCGGCGAGGAACATCTCGGGGTGGTTGCCGCGGTAGACGGCATAGGCGCAGAACAGTCCGCCGAACATCAGAATTTCCGTCGCGAGGAAGATCCACATGCCCAGCTTGGCGGTGGAGAACTGCTGCTCGGGCGTATGAAAATGGTGCGCCAGGTTGGGATCGCGGCCGGCGTGATGATTGGCGTGCGCCGGCGTCGTTCCCTGCGGCGGCGCGGTGGATGGTGTGGAAGGCGTGTCTGTGCTCATGGCAACGCAAAGCCTCTTGTCAATCGGTACACAGGAACTCGAATCACTCGTCCGCTATCGGCGCATGCGCATGGCCCGAGCCGGCGACACCTTCATCACGAAGCGCGCGGCGCAGCGCGTCGTAGGTGAGCACGTCACCGCCCACTTCATTCTGAAGCGACGCCGCCGCCGCGCGGTCGGCGACGGCCGCGGCGCCGAACGCCATCGGCGACTGCAGTTGCTCGCTGTGGACGAACACCGCTTCCGACAGCGTCAGCCAGCGGCGCTGGTCGAACGACTTGACGTAGCGCGCCGCGCTCGCGCCGTCGGGATGCGATGCCTCGTCCTTCACCAGGCAGCCGATATCATCGAACAGCCGGGTTTCGCGCCGGCCCGCTTCATCCTCGACAAGCAGCGCCGCAACGAAGCGCTCATCGCTGATGATCATGCCGCACTCATCGCACACATCCTGGCCGAGATACACCGTCGGCGGGCCGACCGCATCCCCCCCGCAGCCCGCGAGCGACAACGCACCGGCCACCATCAGCAACGTGATCCATACGCGCTTCATGCCGCGCCCTTTCGCAGAAAAACGAGATGCGCCAGCACCAGCGGCGCGATCACCCAGATGCCCAGCGCCACGGCGAAGACCGCCCCGAGCGCCGTGCCGAAGCGCTGCCTCGCGTACGTGCCCGCGGGCCCGAGCACATCGAGCGTCGCGTGAATGCCGCTGAGCACCGACATCTTGAACACCTGAAGCGGGTTGAGCAGTGCCAGCGAGAACAGTTCGTCCACGCGCAGCTTGAACGCGATGGTCGAGCCCATCAGCGCCAGGTCGCTCAGCAGCGTCAGCACCAGCCAGAGCACGATCGACACGCCGATCGCCACCGATGCCTTGCGCGCGAGCACGGAGACGAGCAGCCCGACGCTGAGCATGGACAGGGCGAGCACGAACGTCAGCGCCACCAGCAGCGCGTAGCTGCCCGCGCTGGCGGCGCCGCCGTGCCAGGCGATGATCGCGCCGCTCAGGCCGAAGCCGCCCGCCAGCGCCGCCAGCAGCGCCGCCGCCAGGCCGAGGTACTTGCCCCAGAGCACCTCCCCACGACTGACCGGTTGTGACAGCAGATACGCCAGCGTGCCGCGCTCGCGCTCGCCCGCAACGCTCGCCGCGGCGATGTTCAGCGCCATCAGCGGCACGATCAGCAGCACAAGATTGACCAACCCCGCCGTCGTGCGTCCGAAGCCGGCCAGGCCCGACATCTCCGTGCCCGCCAGCGACAGGTAGCTGAGCCCCAGCGCGAGCACCGCGAACGCGCCGGCGTAAAGCCAGAACCAGCGGTTGCGCAGCGAGTCGCGCACTTCCTTGCGGGCGATGATGGCGATGTTGTAAACGCTCATGACTGTTTTCCTTCGGGAAGTTGAGACACGCGCGCCGCGCCGTCGTCGATCTCGAAGCTGCGCACCGTGATGCCGCGCGCGGCCAGCGCGTGAATGGGCGTGGCCTTGCCGTCCGGGGCGACCTCCACGTAAACGCCGCGTCCGTTCGGCTGCGCCGCGAAACCGTCACCGCGCAGCGCCGTGGTGACGGCCTCCGTCGTCGCATTCTCGACCGTCAGACGCAGGCGCGAGCGCAGGCCGAGCGTCTCGGTCAGCTTCGCCGGCGCGGTCTCCGCCTGGCATCGGCCCGCTTCAAGCACGATCACGCGATCCGCCAGCGCTTCGACCTCGTCCAGCCGGTGCGAGGTGAACAGGATCGCCTTGCCGCGCGAGCGCAGCTCGCTTAACAGCGCGATGAAGCTGCGCCGCGCCGCGGCGTCGAGGCTGGAGGTGATCTCGTCCAGCACCAGCAGCGGCGGGTCGGCCAGCAGCGCGCCCGCCAACGCGAGCCGCTGCTTCATCCCCCCGGACAGCGCGCCGATGCGCTTGCGCCGATGCTCGCTCAAGCCCACTTCAGCCAACACCTCGTCCACGCGCTGCGCCGAGACGCGCTTGAGGCGCGCGAAGAACATCAGCACCTCATCGGCGCGCCAGTCGTCGTAGAACGCCAGCTCCTGCGGCACGTAGCCGAGCAGGCGGCGCACCGCCTTGCCGCCGCGCCGCAAGATCTGCCCGCACACGGCGATCTCTCCCCGGCAGCGCAGCAGACCGAGGACGCAACGGATTGCCGTGGTCTTGCCCGCGCCGTTGACGCCCCACAGCGCCACCGCCTCACCGGGCGCAACGTGCAGGCTCAGGTCGTCGACGGCGGTGAAACGACCGAAGCGCTTGGTCAGATGCGCCACGTGCAGTACGGGCTGCTGTGATTCGCTCATCGTTCGATCCTCGTTGGAAGAAGGTGCAACATGCGGCGCGCGGCGTGGTGCGCGGCTTGCGCC
>JBMCXL010000436.1:0-2648 GCA_048621015.1 Phycisphaeraceae bacterium | reverse complement strand
CCAGCGGAGTGACCGCCTGCTTCGCGTACCGCTCGATCTGCGCCTGGCTGACAAAACCCGCACCGTGCGCATCCTCGATGAACCCGCCCCACGCATCGTCCCACGTCCGCGCCGGATCGCCCTGCACATCGAGCGCGCGATCAACCACTCGCTTCGTCATTCCGGCGCTCAGGTTGCCGTTGTTCAGCCGGTTGCTCAGCTCGTCGCGCGCCAGTGGATCGGGCAGCGCCCAGACCAGATAGATGCTCGGCGCCTTGGCATAGAACGCAGCCTTGGAGGTCCGGTGCCAGGTGCTCAAGCCGACAAGCGCGCTGGTAACGATCACCAGCATTCCGCCCACGGCCAGCGCCCCTTTACGCCGCTGCCGCGCGCCGCGCACGCTCGCGCGCGGCCGGGTCAGATCGTGCCCGCATTCGGGGCAGCCGGTCGTGTCCTCGGCAAGGCCGAACAGATCAAACCCGCACGCGCGGCAGTGCGGATGATCGCCGACCCGGCGGCCGCGCCCCCCCCAGAGCAGCAGCGCCAGCCCCACCATGCCCAGGCCGACTGTCAACAGTCCGAACAGTGCCATGGCCGTGCGCCCCCGAAACAGGTGAAAGTGAATCCGCGGCCGCCGCGCGACAATGCGCGGTGCGCGCATCAATCATCGTCCGCCGGCACGGAAATGCGCAGGTTGTCGATCGCCATCACGGTGTCGTAGGTGTGCAGCACCAGCGCGCGCTGCGGGTCCATGTCGAGAAAGTCGCGGTGATCGCGGTTGTTGTCGCCCGCGCGCTCCCAGGCATCGAGCACCACGCGGCCATCCACCCACAGACGCACGTGCGGCTTGACCACCTCCAGCGCCACGCGATGGCGTCGGCCCGGTTCGATGGGCGACCATTCGGTGCGCGCGTAAGGCACATTCAAGCGATAGAACACGGTCGCCTGGTTCGCATACTGGGCGGTGATCATCGCGTAGCCATCGGCAAAACCGCCCGTTTCCCGATCCGCGTTGAAACGGATGCCGACGTCGCCGACCCGGTCCGGCGGCGCGCCTTCGCGCGGATGCAGCGCGACGTCGAACTCCAGGCGAAACGCCGGCCAGCGGCAATCCGCGATGCGGATCGTGCGGTTGCGATCCGGATCGCCCGCCACGGCGCGCAGCTCGCCATCGACCACCTCCCACTCGCCTTCATAAACGTGAAATGCCTCCGGCATGCTATTCGTGTCAAAGGACCAGGCCGCCACTTCACGCCACGACGCGATGCGTGCATCGTGCTCGGCCCGGCTTGCCTGGAGGTACTGCTGCTTGAGTGTTTCCCATGCCGACTCCGCCTGCGCCGCCCCGAGCACAAGCGCCGCGCCCAGCAACAGCGCCACCACCGCGGCGCAGCGCATCACCGCTCGCCTCGGCATCCGTGAATTGCCGTGCAACGTTCGTGTCGAATGCTCAAGGTCGTTGTGCATGATATGGTTCCTTGCTGAAAGGTGGAGGCATGTCGGCCGATTGTACCTGAACGCACCACCCAACGGCGCTCTGCGACCGCGCAGGGCGAGATGCGTTATGATCTGCCCGTCACGATGCCACGATTCGCCCCTTGAGCCGGAACCTCTGTCATGAACGTGCAATGGAAGCCCGAAGCGTGTGATTTCCCCGCCGACCCGGACACCGGCGTGGCGCTGGTGCAGCTCACCTGCTCCAACGAGATGAGCACGACGATCTACTGCGAACAGCCTTACTGTACGCCCGACGGCAACCGCGTCGCGATCGTGCGCGGCAACGATTTCAGCTTCGACGACCGGCGCAAGCTGCTCGTGGCCGACCTTGAGAGAATCAAGCTGGCGTTGCTGCAATCGGACTTCACGCCCGGCAAGGGCAGCGCGAGCATCGCCAACGCGCCGTGGAGCGGGCTGTTGCACTACTGGGTGGGCGACGCGGTCGTGCGCGCGGACATGAACGAGATGACCACGCGGGCGCTGTTCGAGCAGCCCGAGGCACCCGGGCCGCGCATCCTGCAAAGCGTCTCAGCCGACCAGCGCTACGCCATCTACAAAACGCTGCGCCCCGGACCGACCAACGGCATCGTGCGCCTCGACCTGAGCGACGGCTCGTGGGACATCATCCACGAAGATCCGCAGATCACCAATCCGCACCTGCAGTTCAACCCGATCCACGGCCGGCAGATCCTCGTGCAGCACAACCGCGACACGCGCGTCACCGAGGACGGCGGCACGGAACCGACCGGCGAGCAGCTCGGCACGACGCTGTTCGTGATCGACGCCGACGGCACGAACCGCCGACCGCTGCCCGTGGGCGAGCCGTACACCTCCGGCGCGACGGGGCACGAGTGTTTCGTCGCGGACACGGGCCGGGTCTGCTTCACCGTGCAATGGGACAAGCGCACGTGGCAGCTCGACGAGCGCTGGCCGCAGGGCAACCTGTTCACCGCCGCGCCGGGTGACAAGGAGCCGGTGCCGTTCGAGGCGCCGGAGCATCGGTTCAATCACGTGTGTGTGTCGCGCTGCGGGCGCTACTTCCTGGCGGATTCTTACGGGCGCGGCCTGCCCGGGCCGGTGCCGCTGGTGATGGGTAACTTCGAGACGGGCAAGTACCGCACGCTGGTCGAGGATTGCGGCGCCCAGTGCGGCGGCGCGCAGTTCACGCACGC
>JBMCXL010000435.1:0-2657 GCA_048621015.1 Phycisphaeraceae bacterium | reverse complement strand
GCCCGGTTCCGTGGGCGTGTAGTTGAGCGTGACCTGTCGTTCCGTGCTTCCCTCCGGCAGGGCGACCGGCTCGGTCATCAGCGTCTCGCCGCCGCGCTGAAGGTGCACCGGCACGGTCATCGCGCCGCCGCCGTCCTTGCGCAAGGTCACGCGCACCGGAACGGTGTTGTGGACCAGGGTGCGCGGCGGCGCATCCACCGCGGTCAACGCGATATCCGCCGCGCCCTCCGTCGGCGTCTCCGGCTGCGGGAAACCGAGCGCGTACACCGGCAGCGGATAGTCGCGCAGCGCCAGAAAGCGGTCGCGCCCCGTGGTGTCGCGGCCGTCACTGACCAGCACGACGCCCGCAGTGTGCGCGCCGCGCATGTGCTGGGACGCGCCGCGCAAGCCGCGCACGAGGTCGGTCTGCTCTCCGCTCGGCTCCACGGGCACGTCGCCCGGTGCGATCGGCGCGCCGGTGGCGTCGAACAGGCGCACCGTGAAGTCGCGCTGCAACTGCCCGGCTGCTTCCGATTCACGCAGCCAGCGCAGCGCCTGCACGTAGCGCGGCGTCCACTCACCATTCGTTGCATCCGGATGCGGCAACGACATGGACTGCGAATCATCCACGATCACCGCCACCTGCGGCGGTTCGTGCTGGTCCGTCCGCTGCTCCCACATCGGCTTGATCAGCGCCGTCAGCAGCGCCGCCACGCCCAGCAGCCGCAGCGCCAGCAGCGTCCACGTCAGCTTGCGCCCGCTGCGCCGGTAGATGCGCATGTACGTCAATACCAGCACCGCCAGCGACAGCACGACCACCAGCGCCCAGAACCAGCGCGGCTCGAAGTTCTCCAAGGTCAGGTTCGCCAGCAGGTGCATTGGTACATTCATCCCATCACGAAGCGCTCGCCACGGTTTCCGGCTCGCGGAGCGCGGGCTGGCCGGGCAACACGTCGCGCTGACCGAGCGCATCGGTCACCCGCGCCGCGCGCCGGCGCGAAAGCTGGTTCGCGATCCACGGCTCGACCAGCGCGACAATCAGTGCGAGCCACAGCAGCGCATCCCACAGGCCGTATCCCTGCCGCGCGAGCGTGTCCGCGCTGCCGATGTCCTCGGGGCTGTCGATGAAGGTGACCGCTGCGTCCTCGCCGGCCTGCGCGAGGAACGTGTCGCGGTCGAAGTAGGTCAGCTCGGATTCCTCGGGCGGTGTGTTGGCGGCGAACATCAACGGCGATGCATCATCGCGGTCGGCGCGGCGCACGGTGTAGACGCCCGCCTGCGCGGTGTCGGTGACGGCCTGGGCGGCGGCGTCATCGCGGCGCGGGTTCGCTTCGGGATAGGCAACCGTGCCGTCGGGCCGCTCGATGCGCATCGGCTCGACGCGCGTGGCGGTGGTCGGCAGCGCGACGATGTCGCCGGTGCGCACGAAGTTGGCTTCGCCCACGGCCGGCTGCGCAAGGTGGCCGACGATGCGGTAGAGCCAGGGGACGTAGGTCGGCTGCAGGGGGAAATTGGTCCAGTCACGATCGATGCTGCTGGCAAAGAGCATGACGCGGCCCTGGCCGAAGCGCTTTTCGAGCAGCAGGGGGGTGTCGCTCCCGCCGCGCATCAATACATCGGCGTTGCGCGGTTCAAGCTGGTAGTGCTGCTCGAAGCGCACGCCGGAGAAATCGCCCAGCGCGCCTGTCTCGAACCCGGCGAGCGCGGGGTGCTGCGCTTCGAAGGTACCGACACCGTTGGCGTTCTCGTTGTCATCCAGGAGGCGCACGAGGCGCGCGGGGAGCAGTCCGCCGTGCAGACGGTGATTGCCGAGCCACTGGTTGTATTCGTCGGCGCGCACGCGGTCGCCGAGCGTGATCAACAGGCGTCCGCCGCGATCCACGAACCGTTCGAGCGCTTCGAGCGTATCGGGTGCAAGGGTGGCGACGTTGGCGAGCACGACGAGACGGTCCGCATCGGTCAGGTGCGACGTGTTGAAGTCATCAGGGCGTACGGACTCGAGCGCGATGGGCGTGCGCGTTTCCGGCTGCACGGTCAGGGCCAGGCGGAAGAACAGCAGCTCGTCGCGCGACGCCACCGTGGACGGCGCGCCGTTCACCGCGAGCACGCGCACCTGTTCCGCCACGCGCAGCGCGAAGTGTCGCGCATCGTCGGCGGGGATGAGATCGGCGTGGCCTTCGTCCGCTGCGAGGCGCACGCTGCCGCGGTGCCAGTTCGGCTCGGTGAAGCGGTGGGTGAAGCGGACCATCTTCGAACGGCCGGCGGGGATCTCGATCTCTTTCTGGTGAACGATTTCGTCGTTCAGGACGAGGTCGACGGCGGTGGTGCGCGGGGTGTTGCCGTGGTTGGTGATCAGCGCGCGGAAGGTGAAGGGCACGCCGAGCATAGGGCGCGAAGCGCCGTACTGGACGGCGTCGACAGAGAGGTTGGCGGTGTCGGTCGCGTCGGGGCGCGCGCTGACCATCAGCAGGCCGGTGGTGGGACCGAGATCGAAGGTGTCGCGCTGGCGCAGGGCGGTGTGCTGGGCATCGGAGAAGACGTAGATCTCGCGGCGCTGGTTGGTGGTGTCGGCCTCCCGGCCGCCGAGGGTTTCATGGGCGCGGCGGATGGCGGTGTCGAGGTCGGTGGCGAGGGCGGTGGGGGTGATCTGCTCGATGGCGCGGCGCACTTCGTTGAGG
>JBMCXL010000434.1:0-2680 GCA_048621015.1 Phycisphaeraceae bacterium | reverse complement strand
GCCATGCCCCACCCAGCGATCACGACGCACGCCAGCGCCACTGCTGGGCCGACGTGGTGCGCGAAGAGCGTCTCCGAGGCCGATTTCACCATGATCATGTGAATGGGGTTCCTTGACAGGCCACGCGTCACACCGCGGGAAGCGCCGCGGAACTGGACGCGTACGGTGAATCCTGCGATTCAACCCGCCGCGGCACATAACGCCAGATGCCCGTCGCGGTCGACGGGTCCAGCACGCACTGGTGTAGACGCTTCGCCGTCTGCTCAGCCATTTCCGCGATATCGATCTCGTAGCGCACCACCGGCAGCGAGAAATACATCGGCGCCTGCCGGTTCACCTGCACGACGATCTGCGGCCGATACGCCCCCGCCGCCGCGCCAAGCCGATTGACCAGCCCCATCGCCGTGTGATCCTCCGGAATGATCAGCGCATCCGGCCGATCCGCCGGCGGCTGGGCGAGCAGTTGCTCGGCAATGATGCGGCCGCGATTGATCACTTGCTCCGGCGTGCGCGCCCACGGGTGCGCATCGGGCGGAACACGCTGCGCACCCGGCCGGGGGTGATTGAACAGCACACCGATCGTCGTGCGAACCGGCGTGTGACAGACCACGACCGCCGCGGGCGAACCTCCCACGGCTCGGCATCACCTCACCGACCTGCCGAATGGACAGAAACAGGGACAGACGTAACCCTCAGACCCTGCAATCGTGTTGCCTCGGCATCATCGGCGCCGGCGCACGCAACGTCGGCAACCTGGCGCATCACCTCTGCTCGATCGATCGCCAGCACGAACCGCGCATCACCGACGAACCCACGAAGCGCTTGGCTGCCGTTGCTCGCCTCACTACGGCAACTCGTCCGGCAGCACGGTGACCGGCGTGCTTAAAGCGTAAGGCACGGTGGTGGTGTCGGTGGGATCGAACTCCACCTGAATGAAATAGGCGAGCCAGCCTTGCTCGGGTGGATCGATGCGAATCTCGGCGGTGCGGCGGTCGGCCTCGCCATCAAGGCGCGTGGCGGTCCACTCTGCATCGCGAAAGTCGCGGTCGTCGGAACGCGCCTGATACAGCGTCGCGCGGCCGGGCGCGCGGTCCCACTGCACGTGCAGCGCCGCGGCGTCGTCCTCGGGATGCCGCCAGTCCAGCATGGGCAGGGATTGGTCATTGAAGGTGGCATGCAGGAACGCCATGAGCGTGGGGATGGCCTCCGGCCCGAGGCCGTGACCGGCGTTGGGCACGTAGTGCAGGTACGTGGGCGCCGGGAGGTGGTCGAGATAAAAGCGCGGCGCGTCAACGGTCCAGTAAGGGTCGTTGGTGCCCAGGACGATGAGCTTGGGCATGACAAAGCGCTGACGGTAATGGAACGGATCGACGATGCGGCGCAGCGCGCGGCCGCGCGGCGTATCCATGCGCTGGATCACCTCGTGATCGGTGTAGGGGCGGATCATCTCGCTGACATCGCCGAAGCTGCGCCGCTGGTGCTCGATCTGCGCCGGCATGTCGAGAATGTCGAAGACCAGCGGCGCCATCGCCTTGACGCGCCGGTCGATGGCGGCGGTGAGATACGTCGTCCAGCCGCGCTTGGACCCGCCGGCGACGATGAACCGTTCGATCTCGAGGCCGCGCTGCTCGTGCAGCACGTCGCGGACGCCGTCCATGGCGCGCACCGCGCTTTTCACCATCGGCAGCAGCGCCGGCCAGGGCTGGGCGGCGTCAGTGGTCGGCTCGCCATCGAGAAAGCGGTCGAAGGTGTAGGCGATCAGCTCGTCCTCGCGCCGACCGTCAAACAGCGGCTGATTGGGAACCTGCTGAAGAACGGCCGCCGGCGCGCCGAGGCGGCCGGCGATGTTCGCCACGAGGCGCGCCTCCATACGGTCCAGATCCGGCGCGTCCTGGCCGTTGCGTCCACCGGCAATCACCAGCAGCGCCTCGGCGTCGTGGCGGAGTTGCTCGGGCACGATGATGGACAGCCAGTGCTTCCATGGCCGGCCCTGCCAGGTCTGGGACGTGAGCTCGACGGTGTAGACCGTCACGGGACCGAGCTCAGTCTCGCCGACCAGTTCCACGGCATAGCTGCCGTCGGCGCGCTGCACGTAATCCGCCAGCGTCGCATCTTCGTCGGCATGTGCAGCAGCGGGAAAGCTTGCCAGGACCAGCAGAAACAGAGCGATGCAAAAGGACGTGGTGGTTCTCATCGGAGTCCCCCTGGCTGTTGTCTTGTCGGGCGAGCGCAGGCTCGAAGCGGAACCGCGAAGCCCGGCACGTCGTGCAGCGGCGCCGTCGCGGTGTTCAGTATAAGCACGATGCGTGCCGCAGCCCTCGACGAGGCGCAGCCACCTCGTACCGCGCGCGTGGTGGATGCACCCCAGGCGTTCCGCGCCTTGAAGGTAACGGCAGGCGATCAGCCCATTTCCGATCCGACAAGCCGGCAAAGTCCCAGAGACCGCGCCCGGCAAGCTCGGGACGAACCGCTGTCAAGCCATCGCCGACGTTTCACCTCGATCGAACAGCCGCACCCGATGCCAAACGGCGAGCCGTTGCGGTGACGCCGTCGCTGGCTGGCGTGAGCCTATGCACGATCATCCGCGCGTTTTCGTGCCGCTTACTCGCCCGGCGACCAGTCCGCATCGTCCGGTGACCAGAACATCACGGGGGCGACGATGCCGCCGGTGCCCAGCTCG
>JBMCXL010000433.1:0-2692 GCA_048621015.1 Phycisphaeraceae bacterium | reverse complement strand
ACTTCCCACTCGTGGCGCATGACCTGTTGGCTGACGCTGATGAGGTCGGCGATGGTGACCTGGTGCTTGACGCGATAGCTTTCGCCGAACAGGCCGCGGCGCGAGCGGCCGGTGAGATGCAGTGCGGCTTCGCGCAGCGCCTTGGACGGGATCGTGCCGGTGTTGATCTGCGCGCCGCCGAGGACGCTGTTCTTTTCGATGATGGCGACGCGCTTGCCAAGCTTGGCGGCCTGGATGGCGCCTTTCTGCCCGGCGGGGCCGGTGCCGATCACCACGACGTCGTAATGTTTCATCCGCCGCTCCCTGGATCGCCTGCCTGGCTCGGCTGCGCGGACCGCGCACGGGCCGATCGTTGTTTGCATCGGTCGGTTGGAAGGCAGGGGTTAGCGCGGTCGGGCCGATAACCGATACCAGATCGGGGGAGCGCGGCTCCGGGCGTGTCGGCGGGCGTCATTCGGGCTTGGAAAGAGCGCATCGTGCCGGGGGGTGGGTTATGATGAACGTCGTCAAACTCAGAAAACAGCAGCAGCCGAGGATCGATCCTGATGACCGAGCCCACGCCGGACGCCGCACCGCCACGCACCGACTGGTCCCGCCTGCACGGTGACGCCTTTCACGAGGTGCGCGTGCTGGTCACCGGCGGGGCGGGCTTCATCGGCTCGCACATCACCGAAGCGCTGATCGACCTGGGCGCGCGCGTGGTCGTGCTCGATGACCTGTCCGGCGGCGACACCGTCAATCTCGATCCGTTCCGCGAGCGCGCCGGCGATCGGCTGCGCGTTGTCGAAGGCTCGATCCTTGACGAAGCGCTGCTGGCCGACTGCGTTGCGGGTTGTCGATGGGTCTTTCACGAGGCCGCGCTCGGCTCGGTGCCGGCGAGCGTGGAGCAGCCGCGGCACTATCACCAGGTGAACGCGACCGGCACGCTCAACGTCCTCGAAGCGGCGCGCGCCGCCGGCACGCAGCGCGTCCTGTTCGCCGCGAGCAGCGCCGCCTACGGCGACTCGGAAGCGATGCCCAAGACCGAGGACATGGCGGTGCTGCCCAAGAGCCCGTACGCGGCCACCAAGGTCGCGGGTGAAGCATTGATGCGCGCCTTCGCCGGCAGCTATGACGGGTTCGACACCGCGTCGCTGCGCTACTTCAACATCTTCGGCCCGCGCCAGAACGCCAACAGTGCCTACGCCGCGGTCATCGCCGCCTTCGCCAAGGCGCTCGGTGCGGACGAGCCGCCGCTGATCTTCGGCGACGGCGAGCAGTCGCGCGATTTCGCCTTCGTCGACAACGTCGTGCATGCGAACCTGCTCGCCGCGCGCCACGCGCGGCCGCTGGGGGGCGAGGTGTTCAACGTCGCCTGCGGTGAGCGCGTGACGGTCAACGAGTTGGCGCGCACGATGGCGGCGATGGTCGGCAAGCCGCACCTGGAGCCCAGCCACCAGCCGCCGCGCGCCGGCGACGTGCGCCACTCCCTGGCCGATCTCGCGCGCATCCGCGAAGCGATCGGTTACGAGCCCATCGTCGACTACAAGCAGGGTCTCGCCGCGACGGTGCGGTGGTACCAGAATGAGTTTCAAGTTCCAGGTTTCAAGTTTTAAGGTGGGAGTCGGCGGCTTCGCCGCCGTCGTTCGGAACTTGAAACTTGAAACCCCCTAGGATCAAGGCATGTCCCAGGCGCCGGTCAGCGACGCAATCACCTACGGCTACGAGCCGCCGCGCAACACGCAGTTCAGCGTCTTTCTCGATAACCGGGTGGGCAAGCTGCTCGATCTGGTGCAGGTGTTCCATGGCCAGCAGGCGGTGCTCGCCGGCCTGTCGGTCGTGGACGCGACGGACCACGCGGTGGTGCGGTTGCTGACGTCGCGCGCGGACTTGAGCCGACGACTGCTGGAGCGCCACCGCCTGCCGTTTTCCGAGGCGGAGATCCTGGCGGTGGAACTGGGGCGTGGCAAGACGCTGGCCGAGCTTTGCCGGACATTGCTCGGCGCCGAGCTGAACATCTATTACGCCTATCCGCTGCTGATCCAGCCGCGCGGGTTGCCGGTGATCGCGCTGCACACCGACGATCTGCTGCTGTCGGCGCAGTTGCTGCGTCGCAAGCTGTTCACGCTGCTGGCCGAGAACGACCTGGGCGACAACGCTTCGCGCGGGACCGAGGGCAACCCCAACTACCCGACGCCGGAGTAGCGGGACGGAGGGATTGGGGGATCGGGGTTCTTTTTTCAGCCGCTTGCGGCTTCGCGCGGCGCCCGAAGAACTTCAAGCGCTGCGCGAAGCCGCAAGCGGCCGGGAGACCAATTCCCAATCCCCAATTCCTAACCCCCGAATCTTCAACCTCCAATACCTCACTTTTGACCGAGGGGGGCGGTTGTGATTATTGTTCACGCTTTCGGCGGCGGGGGGGTGTCCAGGATGGAGCGTGCTCGTGAGTCGAAGTCGCATGCTGGTGGCGGTGTCCTCGCCGTGGGCGAGTGAGAAGCTGGCCGGGCCGATCGCCGACATGGCGCGGCGGCTGGAGGCGACGGCGGTGGTTGCGCACGTCGCGCAGCTTCACGAAGAGGACGAGCACGAGTCCGACGCGACGCAGCGCGGCGAGCAGACGTTGAAGATGCTGATCGACGGCCTGCGCGAGGCGGGCATCGAGGCCGAGGGCGTCATGCTCTTTTCCGACGACACCGCCAAGGCGATTCTCAAC
>JBMCXL010000432.1:0-2694 GCA_048621015.1 Phycisphaeraceae bacterium | reverse complement strand
CTGATACCCTTCCGCGTGCCCGAGCTTCTTTGCGCCGGCGTAATGGCCGTCGCGCAGGTGTTTGGGCACGGGAATCGTGCGGCCTTCCTTGACGTCCTTCATCGCCGACCAGATCGCCATCGCCGAGGCGTTGCTCTTGGGCGCGGTGGCCATGTAGATCGCCGCCTCCGCGAGCGTGAGCTGACATTCGGGCATGCCGATGCGCTCGGTCACGGTGTACGCGGCCGCGGCGATCTGAAGCGCGCGCGGGTCGGCGTTGCCGATGTCCTCGCTCGCGAGGATCGCGATGCGCCGCGCGATGAACAGTGGATCTTCACCCGCGTGCAACATGCGCGCCAGCCAGTAAACGGACGCATCCGGATCGCTGCCGCGCATCGACTTGATGAACGCGCTGATCGCATCGTAATGCTCGTCGCCGGTCGCGTCGTAGACGATCGCCTTCTGCTGGATGGACTGCTCGGCGGTGTCGAGGTCGATGTGAAGAGGGGCCGAGGGGTCAAGGGGCCCAGGGGCCGAGTGCTCGGAATCAGCGGCTTCGCCGCTGTCGTCGTTTTTCACTTGACCCCTTGGCCCCTCGGCCCCTTGACCCCTTCCGCCCGACAGCACGGCAATCTCCAACGCGCTCAGCGCCCGCCGCGCATCGCCATCCGACCGCACCGCCCAATGCTCGATCGCCTCGTCGGTGATCTGGATGTCGAGCTTGCCGTAACCGCGCTCCGCATCGGCCAGCGCATGGCGGATCACGCCTTCGATGTCGGCCTCGGTCAGCGGCTGGAACTGGAAGATCTGCGAGCGCGAGACCAGCGGCGAGTTGACCGAGAAAAACGGGTTCTCCGTCGTCGCGCCGATGAGCGTGATGATGCCGCGCTCCACGTCGCCGAGCAGCACGTCCTGCTGGGCGCGGTTGAAGCGGTGAATCTCGTCGAGAAACAGGATCGTCCGCCGGCCGTCGTCTTCGAGGCGTTGGCGCGCCTCATCGAGAATGCGCCGCACCTCCTTGACGCCCACGGCCGCGGCGTTCGCCTGCTCGAAGTGCCGGCCGGTGTGGCGCGCGATCAGCTCGGCCAGGCTCGTCTTGCCCGTGCCCGGCGGCCCGTAAAAGATCACGCTCGTCAACCGATCCGCTTCGAGCATGCGGCGCAGCAACTTGCCTTCGCCGAGGAAATGCTGCTGTCCTACGAACTCCTCGAGCGTGCGCGGGCGCATGCGCACCGCCAACGGCTCGGCGCCGCGCCGGTTCGCATCACGCCTGGTCTGCCAGAGGTCGGGCATCACCACATTCTACACCGCCCGCTCAACCGGACGCCGCGTCCCGGCCCGTGATCCGTTCGCGCGACTGCTGTACACTCATGAGGCGTTGTTCCCGTGGAGCAGTTCACCCTGGCCTTCGAGGCGTTGTGATGCAGATCATCCTGGCCGTTGCGCCCGCCGGCGGATCGGGCGCCGTTGACGCGGCGACCACGCAGGACTGGGTGCTGCTGTGGCTGTACCTGGCGCTGGCGCTGGGCGTGTCGTTTCTCTGTTCGATGCTGGAAGCGAGCCTGCTGTCGCTGACGCCTTCGTACACGCAGTTGCTGGTCGATCGCGGCAGCCGCGCCGGGCGACTGCTCCAGACGATGAAGGCCGACATCGATCAGCCGCTGGCGGCGATCCTCACGCTCAACACGGTCGCCCACACGGTCGGCGCGGCCGGCGTCGGCGCGCAGGCCGCGGCGATCTTCGGCCGCGCCTGGGTCGGTCTCATCAGCGCGCTGCTGACGCTGTTGATCCTGATCCTCTCGGAGATCATTCCCAAGACGATCGGGGCGGTCTGGCACAAGCAACTGGCGACGTTCACCGCCTACACCACGCGCGGCATGATCCTGCTGCTCTGGCCGCTGGTGGCAATGTGCATGCTGATGAGCCGATGGATCGCCGGCTCGAAGCGCCCGGACAAGCTCAGCCGCGACGAACTGGCCAGCCTCGCCCACCTCGGCCGACAGCACGGCACGCTGGCCGCGGACGAGTATCGGATCATGCGCAATCTCATCGCGCTGCACGAGGTGCCGATCGGCGACGTGATGACGCCGCGCAACGTGGTGTACATGCTGCCCGCCGACCAGACCGTGGGCGAGTTGATGCGCGAGGCCGGCCCGCCGCGCTTCGCGCGCATTCCCGTCTACCGCGACACGCCCGACGAGCTGATCGGTTACGTCACGCGCTACGAGCTCCTCGGCCGCCTGCACGCGGGCGAGGCGCAGCGCACCATGCAGGACCTCGCCCGGCCGCTGCTGGCCGTGCCCGAGCGCGGCAACGTCGGCAGACTGCTGCGGCAGATGGTCGAGGCGCGCGAGCATCTGGCGCAGGTCGTTGACGAGTATGGCGGCACGGCGGGCATCGTCACGCTGGAGGATCTCATCGAGACGCTGCTCGGCGTGGAGATCGTCGATGAGACCGATCCGGTCGCCGACATGCGCGAACTGGCCCGGCGGCGCCGCTCGAAACGCATCGGGCCGAACCCGCCCGAGACGCCCTCGGTCGGCGGCGAATGAGCCAACCCGCGCACGGCTGGTGGGGTGCATTGAAATCTGATGCTTGGGGTGGCTGCAGCTAAGAGCCGATTTCACAGCCGCGCTGCTCCAGGATCGCGCACGCGATCGTCAACCCCCCTCCCTTGAGCTCACCTCCCGACACTTTTGCGCAGGCGCTGCGAAA
>JBMCXL010000431.1:0-2699 GCA_048621015.1 Phycisphaeraceae bacterium | reverse complement strand
CGCAGGCGACCGAACACGCGGTGTGGGATCTGCTGCATCGACTGGGACATCGCCAGTTCTTCCCCGGCCGAACATGGGAGGTCGTACCCGAAGCGCCGACGCTACGCATCGCGGTGGACACGCTCGAGAAGCCGGACTTCCACACGCGGCGCATCTGGTATGGATTCGGCCTCTGGGGCTACAACGAGCAGCCGTATCGCGACTGGTGCGCGCGCAACCGCGCCGTGCCCGGCTTCGCCCTGAGCACGGCGCACTCCTACCAGCGCATCATTCGACAGCACCAGGACGTGTTCGACGAGCACCCGGAATACCTCGCGCTGGTCGACGGCGAGCGGCGCGGGCCCAAGCTCTGCATTGCCAATCCCGACCTGCGCCGGTTTGTTGTCCAGGAATACGCGCTCGCGCATTTTCGTGACAACCCGGACAGCGATTGCGTGTCGCTGGACCCGTCCGATGGCGGCGGGTGGTGCGAATGCGACGATTGCGCGGCCCTGGGCAGCATCAGCGACCGCGCGCTTCTGCTGGCCAACGAAGCGGCCGAGGCGATCAGTGAGCGTTATCCCGGCAAGTACGTCGGCATGCTCGCCTATAGCCAGCACAGCCCCCCGCCGAGCATCGAGGTGCATCCCAACGTGCTGATCAAGGTGCAGACCGCCTTCATCCGCGGCGGGTACACGTTCGACCAGATCATCGAAGGCTGGCAGGCGAAGGGCGCGGTCACGGGCGTGGGCGATTACTACAGCGTGTTCCAGTGGGACAAGTCGCGCCCCGCGTCGCAGACCGGCTCGGATCTGCACTACATCCGCGAGTCGATTCCGCGCTTCCATCGCCAGGGCGCGCGCTTCTTCATGTCCGAGTCGAGCGACCTCTGGGGCGCGATCGGCCTCGGGCATTACCTTGCGGCGCACCTGCTCTGGGACGTCTCGAACGCCGAGCGCGCCGATGCGCTGCTGGACGACTTTTTTGAGAAAGCGTTCGGTCCGGCGCGCGAGCCGATGGAACGGTTCTATCGCCTGATTTATCGTTTTGAGGAAGACGAGCGCCGACCGATGATCCGGCGCGACATGCTGGCACGGATGTATCGTTACCTGGCCGAGGCGCGCGAGCTGGCGGCGAACGATTCGCAGGTGATGGCGCGGCTGGATGATCTGCTGCTGTTCACGCGCTACGAAGATCTGTACCAGCAATACGTCGACGCATCGGGCGGAGGGCTGCAGAAGGCGGTCGAGGCGCTGCTGCGCCACACCTGGCGGATGCGCGAGACAATGATGGTGCACGCCAAGCCGATCATGATGCGCCTGGTCGGGCGGGACCGGAACGTGGAGGCGCCGGCGCAGGAGAAGGTGCGCGTCGATCAGCCGTTCAGCGCGACGGAGCTGGACGAGACGGTGAACGATGGCGTGGAGCGCA
Source organism: Phycisphaeraceae bacterium (assembly GCA_048621015.1). Classification (GTDB taxonomy): domain Bacteria; phylum Planctomycetota; class Phycisphaerae; order Phycisphaerales; family Phycisphaeraceae; genus JBMCXL01. The sequence goes on along the minus strand of JBMCXL010000431.1, from coordinate 1,289 downwards.
CCGAGTTGGTGGAGATGGATTTCGAGCCGATCGAGTTCAGCCGTGACCTGGTGCCGGCGACGCCGCTGGGGCTGCGCGACGTGGAGCGTGGCCAGTACAACCGCATCGCGCCGTCAGGGCGGCAGCGCTTCTACACCTGGCTCGATGCGCCGGGGGCGCTGCGTTTGCGCATCAGCGGCGGGCACATCAAGCACTACCGCGACATCGCCGGCGACGTGCAGACGCGCCTGTTCGCCGAGGCGAACCCGGTGCTGGATGAAGCGGTGGCGCATGACGACAGCGTCGCGCCGGACGGCGTGGAGCGCGACGTCGTGCTCGAAAGCCCGCATGCGGGGCTGCACGAGGTCGAAGTCTGGCCGCCGACGAATCGCGCGAAGGTGGAGCCGGCCGAGAACGGTGTCCCGTGGACGATGGAGAGCAGCCTCGAGGCGCACAACAAGTTGAGCAGTCTCTGGACGCTGTACTTTTACGTGCCGAAGGGCACGCAGCGCGTGGGCGGGTTCGCCTCGGGCAGCCAGCGCGGGACGATCGTGGACGGATCGGGCGAGGTGGTCCTGTCGTTCGCCGACGTGGAGGTGCCCGGCTTTTTCAGCGTTGCCGTGCCGGCCGGGCAGGACGGCAAGCTGTGGAAGCTGGACGGCTGCATCGGGCGGCGCGCGCTGCTGACCGTGCCGCCGCTGCTGGCGCGGGACGGCACGGAGTTGCTGCTGCCGCGGGCCGTGGTGGAGGCGGACGCGTCGCCGTGAATCGGCAGCGCGTCGCGCATGCGTCGCGTGGCTTGCGGGCAATTGCCGGGCTCGTGCTTGGAACAGACCCTCCAGTCGGTACAATCGACACCATGGCGGAGCGGCCGCAGATCGGCCCCCGGGCGCTGAATCCCGCACCATTCGGCGGATTCGGTGGAGGAGAGGCGATGACACCAGCACAGGCACGCAGGCGAGCGATGAGGCGGTGGCTCGCATCCTGCGGGATGGCGGTGGTCGTCGCGGTGGCGGGGTCGGCGGCCGTGGCAGCGCCGATCGCAGGGGGCGGTGGGCCGAATTCGGCGCTGCTGGCCGACTGGGAGGTCACCGACGATCCGGCTCCGGTGAGCGGGTATCGGCCGGCGCCCTTTCTGAGCGACAGCAACGCGGCGGAAGTGGATGCGTTTCTCAGCGCCCAGCCGGGCTCGGTGCCGCGCGTGGTGAAGGTGGTCGAGGACTTGAGCCCCGAAGGGCCGGCGGTGCAGTTGTTCGACGAGCATCGCATCGACTACGTCTTTGCGGATTACGAGTCGTCCGACTCGGCGC
>JBMCXL010000430.1:0-2700 GCA_048621015.1 Phycisphaeraceae bacterium | reverse complement strand
CCCCGGACCTGCCCCCGCATCTGGCCCCGCACCCGTTCAGGCAGTCGGCCGCCGCCTGGTCGTCTTCCACTGGGGCTGGGTCACCCCCGGCGTGCTGCCGGGCAACCGTCGGCTCCAGCTCGACGGGTACCTGCGCTTCGTCGAGAACCAGCCGGCCGACACGCTGTTCAACACCACCCAGCCCGGCTGGCTGTTCGACCGCGAGCTTGCGCCGTGGGTGCTCGAGGTGACCCGTGCCCATCCCGACCCGATGCGGCGCACCACACCCGCGAGCGAGGCGCAGGTCGAGCGCTTCGCCGCGCTGGTCGCCGCGGGCAAGCTCGTCTACGTGGCCTATCCCTATTCCGGCGCGGTCGTCGAGGGAATGGCCGGCGAGGCGGTGCTGCGTTCGCTTCGCTTGACGCGGCGCATCGCGGCGTCGGCGCTGGGCGCGGCGAGTGAAGGGTTCCTGGTGCACGACGGGCCGACGTTCCTGGACTGGAACGCGCCGCAGGTCGTGCAGATCGGTCGGCTGGCGGGCTTTGGCTGGGTGCTGGGCTGCGGCTGCGCGCGCGTGCGCAGCGCCGATGGCAGCGTGCTTCCGGTGCTCGGGCCGCACGGCTCGGAAGAGCAGGGCCGATGGCTGGTGCGCGAGACGCCGCATGCGCCACCGTTCATGGATGGCGTGCGCGAGGCGCTGCACGGTGAAGAGGTGGCGTTCGCGTCGCTGAACGCCCTGGCGCGGCAACTACCGGAGGACGCGCCCGCGCGGCCGGCGACCTGTCGCACCAAGGGGTGGTACGGCGGCACGCCCGATGTGCTGGCGGCGCAGGCGCACCTGCGCCGCGTGGATCGCAAGCTGCCGATGCTCGCCGCGATGCGCCATCGGACCGACCTGTCGCCGGCGCAGATCGACGACATCTGGAAAGCGAGCCTGATCCTTCAGGACTGTCATTACCAGTGGCTTTATCACGATGCGGCTGCGCACCTGCGCCGCGCGGCCGCGGACCTGGAGCGGCGCGTCGATGCGCACGTGGCCGGGCTGGCGGGTGATGGTGACGGTGATCGGCAAGCGGCGGTCGTGTTCAATCCCCTGCCGTTCGAGCGCGCCGGCGTCGTCGAGCGCCATGGGGAATATCGCCTGGTTGATCGTGTGCCCGCGATGGCGGCCGCGGCCGTCGTCGCCTGCGATCAACCCGATGTGCATGCGACCACGGACGAGCTGGCGAACGATCGGCTGCGCGTCAAGCTCGGCGCGCACGGCGAGATCATCGAAGCGCGAAACGAGGTCGGCCACACGATCTATCGCGGCAGCGCGGGGCTGGTGCGCCACTTCGTCAATGTGCCGTGCGAGGAGACGTTCGCGCTGCGCACCGGCGAGCACTGGGCGCGGCGGGTCAGCGGCAACCTGGTGCTGGAGTGCGAAGTCGACGTGCCCGCGGCCGGCAGCTACACGTTCACACTGGACACGCCGGTGGGCCTGCCGATCCTGCTGGTGCGCGGTGACGGCGGATGGGCGTCCGCGTGCAACCTGCACTGGGGCGGCGGCCTGCCGTCGGCCAATCGCGATCCGCAGCACACGGGCACCGGCACGATCACGCTGCCCCGGGGCAAGCAGCGGTTGCGCCTGCACGCCCTCGCGGACTGCGGGTTCATGCTCGCCGAAGCGACACTGCGCCAGGGCGAAAACGTGGTGCGCCCGGCGCACTGGCAGGCGAAGCTCACGTCCCGTTGGGAGGAAGAACCGTTTCACATCGAGCGGCGGCGCGTCGTGGGGCGCGGGCATCGCGCGTGGGTCGAGATGGAAGGGCGCTTCAGCACGTGTTGCGCCGTGCTGCGCGTCGGGTTGACGCAGGGCTCGCGGCGCATCGACTGTTCGCTGTCGCGCACCTTCGATCAGCCGACGCGCGAGGGGTTCCGCACCGATCCGCTGCCGTTGGAGGTGGCGTCCTATCTCGGCGCCGGCTGCGAACGGCCGTATGCGCCACCGTTCACGATCGAGACCACGCTCGCCGCGGCCGATGCGCGTTACACCACCGACAAGCCTTACGGTTACGACGATGCCGTCGCCGGCGCGGAATGCTGGCCGACCGCTTCGTCGCGCGCGTTCTTCGACGGTCTTACGCCGCTGCTGGGCATCGACACCGCCATCGCCGAGACACCGCGAGGCTCGGTCCTCATGCTCACCGACGGGCACGGCCACTTCTTCCGCCGCGAGGAGGCCGACGCCGAGCGGCTCGGCCTGAGCCTGGGCGCCTCGGCGATTCATCCGATGACGCAAGGCTATCGCATCCCGGAAACATCGCCGTGGTATGCGCTGGGGCGGCAGAACAACGGCCACGACTTCGCGGACGGTGTCAGTGACGGCGACCTGGCTTTGCAGCGCGGCCGGTATGACGTGTCGTGGTCGCTGTTGATCGACGAGGCGCCGATGATTTCGCGCGCGTCGGCGCACCGTCATCGCCTGGATCGCCTGATGCCGTTGCAGCCGGCCGGGGCGCCGGTGCAAGCGCCGCTGCGGTTGTCGGGGGAGGACGTGGTGCTCGAAGCGTTCGAGCGCGATGGGGATCGCGCGCTGCTGCGCGTGGTGAACCTGGCAAGCGAGGCGCGCGTGATGCATTGCGCGTTCGAGCGGCCGATCGCGTCGGCATCGGTCAGCGCGGCGATGGACGTTTCGCAGTTGACCGTGGAGGCCGATGCGCTGCGGGCGGCCGTGCGCGA
>JBMCXL010000429.1:0-2703 GCA_048621015.1 Phycisphaeraceae bacterium | reverse complement strand
GCGCCTGAACGCCCCATTCGTGCCGCTGCGGAACGCTGTGCGCGTGCTGTTCCGGGGTTCGCCGCGGAGTCGTCGAGAGCTTCAGGCGGCGCATCGGTAGAAGCGGAGGCGGCGAGCAGTTGGTCATACAGCGCGGCCGTGCGCTCGGCCATGGTGTGCGTCGTCAGGTTCGCCGTCACCCATCGCCGCGCCGCTTCGCCCAACCGCGCCCGCAGCGATGGGTCCTCGATGAGGCGTTGAATGGCCGTCGTTGCCCGCGCGGGTTCGCGCCCCGTCACGCGCAGGCCCGTTTCCTCGTGGCGCACGTGCGTCGAATGGCGCGGATCGTCGCGCACCGAAACCACCGGCTTGCCGCAAGCCATGGCCTCGAACATCACGCTGCCGCCCGAAAAGGTTACCAGCACATCCAGCGACTGCATCACCGCGGCCATGTCCTCGCGCCGGCCGGTTCGCACGACACGGTCCGCCAAGCCCTGCTGATGAATGAACTCGAGCACCCGGCGGTGGTAACGCTCGTCGCCGACGGCTCCGATGAGGAAGAACGTCGCGTGGTCCGGGTGCGCCCGTGCGAGCGGTGCGACGGCTTCGAGATAATCGAGCTGCCGTTTGAACGGCTCGATGCGGCCGACCAGTCCCACGCGCACGCCTCTCGCTGCGGGATACAACTCGCCCAGCACGTCCGGCTCGTGGTCCATGCGCGGTCGGTAGCGCGAGGTGTCCACGCTGTCATCGATCAGCGTCACTTTCGACGCCGGCACGCCGAAGCTCACCAGGTCAGCCGCGAATCGCTGCGCGATCGCCACGAGCGCCGAAGCGCGATCCAGCCGATACTTGCGCACGTCCCGCGCCTGAAACGGCCCGCGCACGTGCACCACGCTGGGGATGCGCAGCGCCCGTCCCAGCGCGATGGCATACCGTCCTTTCCAGAAATCCGCGCCGTGCACCAGCGCCGGCTTCCAGCGCGCCGCCCAGCGCGCAAGCCGCCACAGATCGAGCGGCCGCCCCAGCGCCGCCGGATACCGTCGCCAGTCGCGCATGGGCAGCACGTGCGTCTGCACGCCCAGTTGCGCCAGCGCCGCCAGTTCGCCGTCCGCGCGCGGCGCGGCGACGATCGGCTCGAAGCGACGCCGATCCAGCCCCTCGATCAGGTATTGCATCTGGTACTGGCAGCCGTTCATCGGTCCGCCGCGCGTCAACAGCAGAACGCGCTGCGGCGGCCGACTCGTGGGCATCGCGGGCATGGCGCATCCTTTCGCCCCGCTCGAAATCCGTGCCCGCCTTGAACGTCGGCGACGGACACGACGCTTTCTCAGCCGGGCTTGCGGGCGGTCGCATAAAGCAGCGACCAATGCATATGCGCGCCGTTGCTGTCTGTCCACGTCTTGAGCAGCCGATTCAGCTCCCGCTCCACCTGCTCGGGGGTCGTGCGCGTCATTGCGAAGAGGCGATGACAGAATTCGCGCATCGCGGTGCGGTCGTGAAACGACCAGGGGAACTGCTCGAAGCGTTCATCGATCGCCTCGAAGCCGGCCCCGGCCAGTTGCGCGGTGAATTCGCCCTCGTCGAAGAACCGGCCGTCGTGACCGGTCTCACACCACCGGTCGACCGGGCCGTTCAGAAACGCCGCCACGGGTGTCTGCCGTTTCACGTCGGCGATGGCGATGACCCCGCCGGGCTTCAGCACGCGATAGGCTTCGCGGAAGAAGCCCGGCACATCCGCCAGGTGGTGCAGGCCCGCGAGACTGCCGAGCTTGTCCGCGGTTTCCTCTTCCAGCGCGATCGCCGTCAACGGGCAGACGTGCGTGAGGAAGCGGTCGCCGATGCCTTCTGCGAAACGCGGGGATGGCTCGATGCAGATGACGCTTGCGCCGCGATCCGCCAATCCCTCGGCGAGAAAGCCGCCGCCGGCCGGCGCATCGATCACGACCTCGCCCGGCCGCGGATCGAGGCGGTCCAGCAGCAGGCGGCGCTCCGTCCGGCGCGCGGTCGGGCAGATCGCCATCGCCTGGTTGTACAAGGATCCACGCGCGTTGAAGACGTCGCTGTAGTTCGGCATGGCGGTACTTTCGAGCTTATGCTAACACGATCGCAGCGTCATCCGTGTGACCCGTCGCGCGCCATCTGTCCATCGCGGAAAGGCGCTGGCGTGAACTTGCCGGGGCTGTGCATGAGGGTGTGTCGGAGGTGTGGGTGAGAGCCTGGCCCGACGCCGCCGCCGCTTCCTTGCGTCTTTTGGCGATGGTGAATCACGCCGCGTAAGATGGAGCAATGGGACTTTTCGACGGCACACCTCTGCAGCGCCCCGTCACCTGCGCCGTCTGCGGTCAAGCGATGGCAGCGTGTGCATGTCCGCGCGGTGCAGACGGTGAAGTGACCCTGCCGCGCGATCAGCCGGCCCGGGTTCAACGCGAGAGGCGGCGGGGTAAGTGGGTCACCGTCGTCAGCGGGCTCGACCCGGTGGCTTCGGACCTGCCAGCGATGCTTCAGCAGTTCAAGCAGCGCTGCTCGGCGGGCGGCGGCCTGCGCGACGACGGCTTCGAGTTGCAGGGGGACCATCGCGAGCTGCTGGTCGAGCAACTCAGGCAAATGGGCTATCCGGCACGGCCGGCTGGTGGGTGACGGCAAAGCGGCTTCCTGCATGGACAGCGGGAGGCGCGTCAAAGCCCGCTTGTTTCACTTGCCGACAAGCGAACGCATCTGGAC
>JBMCXL010000428.1:0-2707 GCA_048621015.1 Phycisphaeraceae bacterium | reverse complement strand
CCCCCGTTGGGGGCGGGCTATCGTGACAGCGCAAAGCCCCGCGTTCCCCCTGTCACCATCCATGTGGAAACCCCGTGCACAAGCGCGCGGCTGCGCTCGCTCGACCTGCCGATCAACACCCCCGCACCGACAGCGCTTCCCCCCGATCGGACCGAGCGCGATTCACCTGACGCTAGCCGCGCCGCCGCCAACGTCCGCTGTCACTTATCCGACAGGCGCTCCACACAGAGAAATGACCTCTCAAGTCCATTCAAAACCATCACTTACCCAATCCCACCCCGACTTTTCCACAAAACGCCAGCACGGTAACGGAGAAGATGATTGAATACTTTCTACTCTCCTATCCATCCGCCGCCCCTGGCACCGCCACCGTCGCCGGCCCGTGTTCGCCCGGCTGGCAGCATGTGCAGAATACGGTGGTCCGCCCCGCCACGGTGACCTCCGCCAGCACCGCGCCGCAGCGCGTGCATGGCTCGCCGCCGCGGCCGTAGACCCGATGCCGGTGTTGGAACCGCCCCTTCTCGCCGTTTGCCCCGGCATAGTCGCGGAACGTCGACCCGCCCGCCGCAATCGCCCGTCGCAGCAGCGACCGCATTCGCCGCACGAGCCCGCGCACCTCGTCCGCTCCGAGCGTGTCCGCCGGCCGCGTGGGCGGAAAACCACACATGAACAGCAGCTCGTCCACGTAAATATTGCCCAGCCCGGCCACCAGGCGCTGATCCAGCAGCGCCGCCTTCAGGCCGCGTCGTGTGCCCTGCAATCGCCGATGCAACTCCCCCGGCCTCACCCGCAGCGCGTCCGGCCCCAGCACCGCCCACCGTCGCTCATGCAGCGCCGCCACCGACCCGAACGTCCACACCCCGCCGAACCGCCGCGGATCACGGAACCGCAGCGTGCTGCCGTCGTCCAAGGTCCAGGTGAGATGCACATGGATCTCTCCCTCCGCGCCCTTGGCCCCTCGGCCCCTGGACCCCTTGGCCCCTTTACGTTCCCACCGCAGCGACCCCGTCATGCCCAGATGCACGCACACGCACCGGCCGCTGGCCCCCACGATCGCCAGTTGCTTGCCCAGCCGATCGACGCGCTCGATCCGGTCGCCCGCCAGCAGATCGCTCGGCCGCGACCCGCCGCGCACGACCTCGCGCCGGCGGAATCTCACGGCTCGGACTTTCCGACCCGGCAGCCGCGCCCCTAAGGTGTCCCGGACCCGCTCAACCTCCGGCAGCTCAGGCATGAAAACATTGTAGGTCCGCGTTGGTCTGGTCGGAGGGCATCGGTGTGGTTCGCGCAGAGGCCGCTGAGAGCGCAGAGGTCGCGGAGAAGACGCGGAGAAGACGTGGAAACGGGAAAAGACAATATTTCAGTCAGCGCTTCACTCTCTCCGCCTCAGCAACCTCTGCGCTCTCCGCGACCTCCGCGCGAAACGGATCGACCACCCAACCGACAGCGCTCCCCATTCCGCCGGGGTTATACTTGACCGAGCCGCGACTTTTCCTTTTGCAGCCGGAGTTTACATGTCCGACCCACACCCCACGCCCGACAGCCAGCCCGACCCCCCCGACTCCGACCAGCTCATCAACGACGTCCAGCGCGCCGCCCGCGAGCTGCAGGACCAGATCCGCCGCGTCGTCGTCGGCCAGGACGAGGTCATCGAGGAAGTCTTCATCAGCCTCTTCACCCGCGGCCACGCGCTGCTCGTCGGCGTGCCGGGCCTGGCCAAGACCTTGCTGGTCTCCACCATCGCTAAGACGCTCAGCCTCGAGTTCAGCCGCATCCAGTTCACGCCCGACCTGATGCCCTCCGACATCACCGGCACCGAGGTCATCGAGGAAGACCGCGCCACCGGCAAGCGCCACATGCGCTTCGTCAAGGGCCCGGTCTTTGCCAACATCATCCTCGCCGACGAGATCAACCGCACCCCGCCCAAGACCCAGGCCGCGCTGCTCGAAGCGATGCAGGAGCATCACGTCACCGCCAGTGGCATGCGCCACGCGCTGCCGCAGCCGTTCTTCGTGCTCGCCACGCAGAACCCCATCGAGCAGGAAGGCACGTATCCGCTGCCCGAAGCGCAGCTCGACCGGTTCATGTTCATGATCCGCGTCGGCTATCCGACCGAGGATCAGGAGCTGGACATCGTCAAGCGCACGACGACGCGCAGCGAGATGCATACGCAGCCGGTGCTCGACGCCGAGCGCGTGATGCAGATCCAGGAACTGGTGCGCGACGTGCCCGTGGCCGACCACGTCATCCGCTATGCCCTGCGCCTCGTGCGCGCCACGCGCGCCCCTGATCGCGGCGAAGAAGACCACCGCCCCGAGTTCGCGCGCCAGTACCTCGCCTGGGGCGCCGGCCCGCGCGCCAGCCAATACCTCATCCTTGCGGGCAAGGCGCGCGCCATCCTCGCCGGCCGGACGCACGTCACGCCCGAGGACATTCAAGCCGTCACCGCCCCTGTCCTGCGCCACCGCCTCATCGCCAACTTCAACGCCGAAGCGGAAGGCGTCACCACCGACGACCTCGTCGAGCGCCTGCTCGAACACGTCTCCGTCGAAGGCCGCGCCGATGCGCAGGCGGACGCGGTGATGCGGTAATACGGTTCGCGAACCGCTCCAGTGACTCAGCATGCCTGAAGCGACGGCCTCTTACCTCGATCCCCACACCCTCGCCGCCATCGGCTCCATCGAGCTGCGCGCCCGCATGGCCGTCG
>JBMCXL010000427.1:0-2708 GCA_048621015.1 Phycisphaeraceae bacterium | reverse complement strand
GCCCCGCGTGGTGCAGCCCGAATCATCCGCGCCAGCCACGGCACGGAAAGGCTCTTAAGCGCCACGCAGGGAACCGCCCCATGTCCTTGGTTCTAGCCACGAGGCCGCATCAAAGTCAAGGCAAGGAAAGATCAGCCACTGATGAATCGGAACGACGTCGGGTCGGACTGACGATCGGCTCGGTCACGAGTGAGCGGCTCACCGCTTTGATGCGGCCGGCGGCACGAACGCTACTGCACGAAGAGGCCGGCCCGCTTCAGCTTGCGGACTATCGCGCTGTGGTCTTTCTTCGCGGCGGTGATCTCGACCAGCGTGTCCGTGTGCTGACGCGCTTGCTTGCCGCCGGCGGCGACGATGCGCTCGGCGGTGTGCTTGTCGGGCGCATTGATGAGCCAGGCCTGGCGCATGTGAACGCGGCGCGTCTGCTCGAACCAGCCGCACACCTCGCGCTTCACGTTGTCGGGCAGGGGCTTGCTGGTCAGCTCGTCCAGGTCGCGCAGCGCATCGTCGGCGGTGACGCCGGCGGCCGCGGCGGCGAGGATCGAGTCGCGCGTGATGCAGAACATCGTGCCGCCCCCCGAGCCGGTGCGCTCGGCGAGCCGACCAATTTTCGCTTCGGCGCGCGGTGCGGGGCCGAGGAAGATCACCTCGAAGTTGGGCTGAACGATCACGTCGCCTTCGGCCGGGGCCTGCCAATCGAAATCGTCGGCGAGACCGAGCATATAACGACCGATCGCGTGCAGCCGCAGCGCCAACGTCTCGCCGGTGCACGCCAGCTCGACGCCACCGAGCGGCACCAGCGCCTGGAAGATTCTGTCCTCGGCCATGCGCTGCCAGAGCGCTTCGAGCTGGGTTTCACTTGCCTCGCGTTGACCGAACAGGCGCAGCCGCGGCGTCGGTCCGTAGCTGCCTTCGGCGCGGCGGCCGAGCAGGGGGTTGTTCACGCGGCTGTGATATTCGAGCAGCTCAGGCAGCGCTGCGAACTGGCCATCGGCGTCGGTGAGCATGTCGACGAAGGCGCCGCGCCAATCGATCTTGCGCAAGTCCGGCCCCGCGCCCCAGCGCAGCGACGGCGGCGCCCACGGCGAGACGTTCTGATCGCCGTCCCAGTCCATGCCCATCGCCTCGAGCATGACATCCGTCGAGACGTCGCGCCGTTTCGCTTTTCCGCGGCCGGTCGCCTCCGGCTCGGCGCGCCACGGCTCGGCCATGGCGCGGATGCGCTCGCGCATGTCCGACGCCAGCCAGTCGCGGCCCTTGTCGGTGACTTCGAGCCACACGCGCTTCTGCGACTTCCGCGGCTCGAGCAGTTCCATGTCCAAGGCGCACTGCGTGGCGTGCATGAGGCGCGACTCCACCGGATCGCGCTCGCGCGATGCGATGGCAAGCTCGTCCATGTCGGCACCATCACCCACCAGCCACGGCGGCATCGCGATGAACGTCTCCGTCAGGCGCTTGACGTCCCTGGCGTACAGCCCGTCACCGCTGGCCAGCACGCGCGGCGGCTCGGCGCTGGCGCCCACGAGCACCGCCTGCATGTCCTCGATCAGCAGGGGCGCGTGAAACACCTCCGCCGGCTCGACCGACCGCGGACGCCGCGGCGCCGGCCGGTGCAGCACGTGCGTCACCTCCGGCCAGAGCCCGAGCACCGGCTCGAACGTCTCATCTTCGAGCCACGGGAACAGCATCAGATAGCGCACCACCGGCATCACCGCGCACCACAGCAGCGCCGGCTCGAGGTCCGGCACGTGCTCCGGCAGCTCGGCCAGGCGCACCGGCTGGGGCCAGCGCATCGCCGCGTCGAGCAGCTTGCGCGCGGCATCGAGCAGCTTCTTGTCCTCGAAATACGGCGCACCGTCCTCGGCGCGCGCACTGGCCGGTCCTTCCGGCAAATGCTCGCGCTCCCACTTCAGTGCAGCCTTGGTCGAGCGCAGCTCGAGCACCTGCTGCGGCCAGTCCCGGCGCGTGACCAGGTGATAGTTTTCCGTGCCGGCGTAGAAGCTGCCGTAGTTGTGCCCGTGCAGCAGCGCGCGGCGCTCTTCGGTGGTCAGGTGATCGCTGGCGTAGTCCGCCAGGTCGCGCTCGCTGCTGTCGGTGTGGAGCCGATGGCGGTGCATCGCGCGCATGACCTTGGACAGCTCGCGGCCGTCCGGGTGCAGGCGGACGCGCTGCCGGTCGCTGATCAGTGCCAGCACGTTCGCCTCGACCATCCGCTGGCGCCCTGCGTCGCTGAACGCCGTGGCCGGCATCGTCTTGCCCGGTTTCAGGCTGACGAACGCGTGCCGGTCATCGGGCGCCAGCTCACCCCACAGGCCGAGCGTGTCCGCCAGCGCGGCCCAGTCGATGTTCATGTGCCTCACGTCGCCGCTCCATCACTGAAAAGCCCCTGCTCTCCATCGCCGATCAGCATGTCGTCGCCTTCCTCGGCATCGACGAGGCGGTACTGATAGCCTTGCTCGCACAGGAAAAGCTGGCGGTTGAGCGCGAACTCCTGCTCGCGCGTCTCGCGGGTGACGAGGGTGTAGAAGTGCGCCTGGTTGCGCCCGGGCTTGGGGCGCAGCAGCCGGCCGAGGCGCTGCGCCTCTTCCTGGCGCGAGCCGAACGTGCCCGAGACCTGGATCGCCAACGTTGCATCAGGCAGGTCCACCGCGAAGTTGGCGACCTTCGAGACCACCAGCACCGGCAAGCGGCCGGCGCGAAACGCCTCG
>JBMCXL010000426.1:0-2746 GCA_048621015.1 Phycisphaeraceae bacterium | reverse complement strand
CGTCGTAGTTGGGCACGACGCGGGCGATCTCTTCGCGGATCGCCTCGCCGCTGTACTCGCCCTTGAGCACGGAGGCAATTTCCTGGAGCGTGCGCTTGGAACTGCTGCGCAGCTCGGCCTTGCCGGGGGCGAACAGCACGTCGCCGGGCACGCGCACGGTGACGCGGTCGCGGGTCTGCTCGGTTTCCACGCCCTCGATGCCGGAGAACGGCGTGTTGGCGCCGGCGGTGGGCTGCGGCGCGGGCTCGGGCTGCTGGTCGAGCTGGTCGCGCAGCCGCTGGTTCTCGGATTCGAGCGCGTCGTTGGCGGCCATGAGGTCGCGGTTCTGCTCCTCCAGCTCCTGGTTCTGCACCATCAGCGCGTCGCGCTCTTCCTGAAGGCGCTGGCCGGCGCAGCCGGTCGTCACCATCAGCCCGATGACCGTCACAAGGAGAATGCTTACCCGTCGCATGGTGGTGCTGCCCATCGTCTGGCCTCTTCTTGTTGCAAGTTGCTACCGGTGAAATGCCATCGGCCGACCGGGGAATGACCGACGCGCGTGAACCGTGACGGACGCCGCTTCCCTGCGGCGCCAAACCGCCTACACGATACCAGAACCGAACAGGTCGCGCATGAACGCCACCACCGGCTCGCGAAACACCATCACCACCACCGCCGCCGCCGCCAGGTACGGCCCGTAGGGGATCATCTGCACCTCACGTTTGACCAACGCCTGAACCCCCGCCGTCACCAGCGCCCCCACCAGCCCCAGGAACGGCGCGATGAAGAACACCGCCACGCTCTCCACCGGCCCGATCACCGCCCCGATCGCCGCGAGCAGATGCACATCGCCCAGCCCCATCGCCTCCTTGCCGAAGCCCAGCGTGCCCAGAATCCGCGTCACCCACACCAGCGCCCCGCCCACCAGAAAACCGCTGAGCACCCCGCCCAGCACCGCCAGCGTCGGACTGACCTGCCCACCCCCCGCCAGCCACGCCCCCAGGGCGATCCCCACCGCCGGCAGCGCCACGAACAGCGTCTCCTTCAACACCTCCCGCCGCGGATGCGGATGCTCCAGGAACTGGTCCGGCTGCTCGGGCTCGGTGACCTGCTCCTCCATCTCGTCGAAGCTGCGCGGCAGCAGCCCGGTCTGGAGCAGGCCGAACGCCAGCGCCACACCGCCCACACCCCCCAGCGCCGCGCCGAGCCCGCGCGCGCCCGTGGTCGGCACGATGCCCTCCAGCACGGTCAGCCCCCCCATCGCCGTCGCCACCGGCAGCACGATCACCGCCACCACCGTCGCCACCCACGGGATCGACAGCGGAATGATGAACAGCCGCGCATCGATCACCGTCGCCGCGATCAGCGCCGCGATCAGGACCAGGTGCACCAACAGCGCCGGCCACGTCGCCGCGAAGCCGGCGTCATAGAACGCGCTGCGCACGTCGGTCAGGTAATAGATCGCGGCCAGGCCGCCGAACATCAGCGCCGTCGCCGCCTCGACCAGCGGATACTGCACGCTGATCGGCGCCTTGCACGACCGGCATCGGCCGCGCAACACCAGCCAACTGATGATGGGCACGTTCTCGTACCACGCCAGCTTATGCCCGCATTTCGGGCAGGCCGACGGCGGCGTGACGATGCTTTTGCCCTCGGGCAGGCGCATCGTCACCACGTTCAGAAAGCTGCCGACGCAGGCGCCGGCGAGCGTGATGAAGATGAGCCAGGGTAGAAGGGGCATGGGTGTTTGGTTTCAATGTCGAATGTCGAATGCTCGAATGTCGAAGGAATGTCGAATGACCAATGACGAACGATCAAACACTCGTGCCTCCGCCGCTTGCGGCTTCGCGCAGCGCCTGCATAGCGGGCGCTCCCGCGAAGCCGCAAGCGGCGACAGGGTTTCGTGCGCCATGATTGGTCATTCGTGCATTTCCTCTTCGTCGCTTTCCGCCTCGACCTCCGCATCGCCGGTGATCTCCAATTCGCCACCAGCGCTGCTGGTCAACTCCGCGATGCGCTGCTCGGCGGTGTCGAGGACGGTGCGGCAGCGCTTGATGAGGGCGATCCCGCGCTCGTAGCGCTTGAGCGCTTGTTCGAGGCCGATCTCGCCCGACTCGATCTGCTCGACGAGCTGCTCCAGCTCGCTCATGGCGTGCTCGAAATCGAGCTTGCTGACGGGTGTCGATTTGTTGGCATTACTCTTGGCCATGGTCGAACAGTGTAACGCGTTCGGGGAGAAGCATCGCAACGGAAACGACGTTTAGCGTGCGGGCCGAAGGCCCGCCGTGGGTATGGCATTTTGCGAACAAAGACACGGCGGGCCTTCGGCCCGCACGCTGAACGGCATCAGAACAGGGTCTCCTGCTGACCGGGGTCGGCGCGTTTGCGGGTGGGTTTGCGGCGGGGCTGCGCGTTACCGCCCTCGACGCGCGAGCGCACGCGGCCGTCGGCGAAGACGGTGGTCAACGCCTGGCCGGCGGTGGTGTCGACGGCGTGGCGGACGAGTCGGCCGCGCTCGTCGAGCGTGTAGGTGAAGCCGCGCTCGAGCACGCGATTGGGGCTGACCGCTTCGAGGTGGCGGGCCAGCGCGTCGAGCCGACGGCGCGCCTCCTGCGCGCGGCGCGGGCCGGCGGCGGTGAGGCGCGGCGCCACGTGCGCGAGGCGCTCGCGTTCAAGGCGCAACCGCTGTGGCAGCGTGCGCGCGAGCTGCTTTTCGAGTTGATCGATCTGTCGGCGGGCGCGGTCGGGCAGTTCGCGCGGGCGACGG
>JBMCXL010000425.1:0-2746 GCA_048621015.1 Phycisphaeraceae bacterium | reverse complement strand
TCCGACATTGTGGAGAAGCCCATGAGATCGCTCTGCTTCCTGTTGGCCTTGATGGTTGCGTGGACTGTCTGCGCCGCATCCGCGGCCGGGTTCGAGTTGGTGCGCGATGGCGAGCCGGTCGTGAAGATCGTGCTGCCGGAGACGACGGAACTGGAGGCGTATCTGAACGCGTCGGCCGCGGAGCAGGAGGCGTACGTGCGCGCGCGCCTGCCGCAGGCGGATGACGCGGCGATCGAAGCGGCGCTCGAGAAGCTGCCGCAGCATCGGGCCCGGGAAGCGAAGCGCGTCGGCGACGAGGAGGTGCTGGCGGCGGAAGAGTTGCAGCGCTACGTGGAGAAGATCAGCGGCGCGAAGCTGGAGATCGTGCGCGCGAACCCGGACGAAGCGATGTCGACGGGGCCGGCGATCCTGCTCGGCGGCGAGCTGGCGCGGCAGGCGGGCTTCGGCGAGGCGATCGACGCGCTGGATGAGGATGGCATCCTGCTCAAGCGTGAGGGCGAGTTCCTGGTGCTCGCCGGCCGCCGGGCGCGCGGCACGCTCTATGCCGTCTACGACTTTCTGGAAAGCCTTGGTTGCCGATGGATCATGCCGGGCCCGTTCGGCGAGTTCTATCCGCAAACGCGCACGCTGAGCACGAACATCGACAGGACGGAGAACCCTTCGCACGACGTGCGCTACTGGTGGGGCACGTACGGCGTGAGCGAGGCGTACGAGCGCTGGTCGCTGCGCAACAAGGGCAACGTCGTGCGGGCGCTGGATGATCCGGTGATCCAGCACGGCCACGCGCTGGCGGGCGTGCTGCGCGCGGGCGAGCGCGACCCCGATCTGTCGATCACCGTCACCGAGCCGGTGCGCCAGCGCAAGCAGGGGCCGGACGGCGAGCCGATGAAGGACGCCGACGGCCGCTGGATTTTCGAGACGGTCGAGAAGGAAGTGCAGCGTTTGCCGGACGATTACTACGCGATCATCAACGGCAAGCCGAGCCGGCACCACCCGAACATGTCCAACCCGGACGTCTGGGATCTTTACGCGAACCATTACCGCGCGCACTTCGGCGAGCGCCACCCCTTCGCCGACTACGTTTCGGTCTCCGCGGCCGACGGGCTGGTGCGGGACGAGCGCCCCGCGTCGCGCGCGCTGGACAGCAACGAGTGGGACTGGACGATGGGCGCCCGCACCGCCACGGATCGCATCCTGTTCTTCATCAACCGCGTGATCGAGCCGGTGGTGGAGGATTATCCCGATCGGCGGTTCGGCTTCCTGGTGTACGCCAACAACATGACGCCGCCGCGCATCGAGCGTGTGCATCCGAACATGTCGCTGGTGTTCGCGCCGCTGGGCATCTGCCCGCTGCATCACATTCGCGATGAGAAGTGCAAGACGAATCGCGCCTATCACCCGTGGCTCACCGCCTGGATGGCGCAGGCCAACGCCGCCGGCGCGGAGACGTTCTATTACGACTACGTGCCGACGGGGTATTCGTGGAATCAACTGATGATCAACCCGCAGTGGGGCATCGTCGGGCGCAACTATCCCTGGCTGCACGAGCTCGGCCTCGACGGGCACATGACCCAGGGTTTCGACACGTGGGGCGCCACCGGCCTGACGCACTGGGTCATGATCCGCCTCTACTGGGACATCGATCGGGACTATCGCGACATCATCCGCGAATACTGCGAAACGCGCTTCGGCAGCGCGGCGGAAATCATGACGCAGTATTACCGCGTGCTTGAAGAGCGCATGGATGAAGTGCCCGACCTGGTCAGCAACGAGATCTGGGGCAATCACCTGGTGCTGACCCCGGAAGTGCGCGCCGAGTGCCGCACGCTGCTGGAGCGCGCCGAGGAAGTGGTGGAAACCGACGAAGCGCGCGCCCAGCTCGCGACGGTGCAGGCGATCCAGCGCAGCACCGACGCATTCTGCGACGGCATCGAGTACGCGCGCGAGACGGGCGACTTCGGCGGCGCGGCGGATCGCCTGGAGCCGGCGTTCGACGTCGCGGACCAGCTCAACGAGCATTACGAGCACTTCGTGCATCCGCGCGTCACCGATGCCGCCGACGAGGTGCGCTATCGCCCGGGCGGCTGGCTCAACAAGTATCGCCTGTGGGATCGGCGCATCCGCGCGTCCGCCGCGGCCGTGGCCCTGCCGCGCACCGGCAAGATCGCGCTGGACACCGACAACCTCGCCTGGACGCGCGGCTGGCACAAGCCCGGGGGGTCGGTCTCCAGCCTGCCCGACGGCGACTCGACGCTCATCCCCGATGTCACCTTCCAGACGCAGCGCGAGCCGGCCGCGTTCTTCTATCGGTTCGATGTCGACGTGCCCGCCGAATTCGCCGATGCGGAACGAAGCGCCATCTTCTTCCCCAGCCTCATCGCGCGCACCCTGCAGATCTGGATCAACGGCCAGCCCGTCACCTTCGACCACGACACCTGGCAGAGCGAAACGTGGCACGGCCCGGCCACCTTCTGGTACGACTACAACCACCAGCAGCAGTTCGATATCACCGGACTGCTCGAACCCAGCGAAACCAACACCATCGCCTTCCGCGTGTTCAAGTCCTTCGACCACGGCGGCACGTACGACCGCATCTACCTGCTCGCGGACCCACCCGGCGCGGAGGAACAATAGGCGTTCCGCTTGAAACGCGTGTGTTCCCCGCAGGGGTGCCACAGCTTTGGCGCCGCTTCACCGCGCTCCCCAAGCCCGCGGATGGCGAGTCCGCGAGCCTTCCGCGGGGTCG
>JBMCXL010000424.1:0-2765 GCA_048621015.1 Phycisphaeraceae bacterium | reverse complement strand
CTCCAGCAGTGCGTCGGCTTCCTCGATCAGATGATCGAACGCGGCGCGGGCGCCTTCGTGTCGGTCAATGCGCGTCAGGGCGGCGCTTCGCTGGTCATGGGCGTGAAACCACGGCGCGGGGCCGGTTTCCGCCGGCAGCGCGCCGATCAGCCGCCGCAGCACGAAGCCGTGATACCACGTCGTCGGGTGGTCCGCCGCTTCGTCCGTCACGGCGAAAACGCTGGCCGATTCGTTGTACAGCGGCGGCAGCTCGTGGGCGCGATCGGCCGGGATGGCGATTGTCGCATCAATGTTCCGCGTCTGGCCCGGCTCCAGGACCATCGGCTCGCGCGGCAGGTCCACCGCGAAACGGCGCAGCGCGTCGGGCTCCAGCGCGAGCCGAACGCGCTGCGCCCGCTCGGAACGATTGGTCACGGTCAGCGGATAGCGCTGACCCAACCGCTCGCCATCGTCGACTTGCCGCACCGCTTCCAGGTCGCCGTCGATCCTGATCGGATGGCGCTCGAAGCGCAGGTTCGCAAGGCGGAGCACGACGCTCGGCCGCTCGCTCAACTCGCCGAGGTCCCACAGGCGCACGTTCACCGAGACGCGCACTTTGCCTTCCGGTGCCTTGGAGGTGCCGCCGTCGTCGTCGTGGTGCAGGTCGAGCCAGACGTCCTGCCACTGGCCGCGCTGCCATGGTCGCTTGTAGAGGTAGTAGTTCCGCCGGTCGTCCGGCTCGGGATAGCCATGCACCGTGACGCGCACCTGTGCCGCATCGGCCAGCAGTTTCCAGCGGAAGCGCAGCGTGTCGTGATCGGCCAAGGCGGAGCGACCGAGCTCGGTGTAGAACGTGCGCGCCTGCATCGGGGTGTCCTCGGCATACTCCAGGCATACCGTGCCCGTCGCCTCGTCCACGACCCGTCGCAGCGCCACCGCGTCATCGGACACGTGCCACGAGGCCTCGACGTCCGCGGTCTCCACCGGATGTGTCCAGCTCGGCCACGTGGGCGCGGCGTGCGCGCCAGGCGAAAGGTTCATCAGCACCGTGATTCCAATGACATGGAACAGCATGAAGCCGCACCGCCCGCTTGGGCAGCGGACGGAGCGGTCGGACTGGGAGCGCAACCGCATGATTACTCCTCGTTGACAGCATCGGCCAGGACGAGCGTCGCTTCCCCGGCGTTTTCACGGACATGATAGAACGACCCACCGCGCGCCACGTCAATGGTCACCGGCCCGTACTCCGGCAACCGCACCCGCACGTCCGACTGCGCTTCAATCGGCGCGTGGGCGTAGATCAGCCACTCCCGGCCGCCACCCTCCGCCTCGCGCACGCGCGCCAGCGCGAACACCGACAATTCGGTGCCCAGTTCCCACGGCCGATCCGGATTCGCATCGGCTTCGAGCAGGAACCAGCGATCCACCTCCGCGTATTCCTCGGGCACGTTCGCCTGGTACGGATGCGCCTGCGCCCGATCGGCCACCAGCGTGCTGTCGCGCCAGAAACGGCGCAGCACCTCATTCTCGTGCACGCGGTCCACCGCTTCGACCAGCGCCAGGGTGTGCGCCTCGTGGTCGTCGCGCCGATGCATGTGGCCACGGAACTCGCGCACGACGCGGGGCTGGAGCAGCCACATGCCGAATTGCACGTAGCCGCCGTAACGCTGCGGGGGATAAGTCTGGCCCGCGTCGAGATATGCCTGCACCTGGTCCTTTTGCTCGTCGTATTTGGGATGGTGCGGCGACGGGCTGCCGTCCCAGACCGAGATCTCAAACCAGAAGTCGGGGCGCTGCTCGTAGACCTGCTCGAGCATGAACAGCCAGTTCATTGACTGGATCTGCGGGCTCCACACTTTGTGATCCGTAGACGGGTTCCAGTTGTGCGTGTAGTACGACGGCGAGCCACCGTCCCACGCCATCGGCCACGGGCTGATGCGGCCGGGCACGTGCATGGAATACTTACCCCACCCGCCCCAGCGGCCCATGAACTCCAGGCCGATCACGCCGTAGCCGACGAACGTGGCGTTCTCGCGCCAGCTCGACTCGCGCAGTCCCTCGCGCATCCCCTCGTGCAGCGCGGGGTAGCGCTCGATCCAGCCGTCACCGACGACGCGGCGCTTGAACGTGTCGTCGCGGCCTTCGCCGTGTTGCTCGAGATAGCGCGCCGACTGCTCCGCCTCGTGCCAGCGCAGCTTACCCGACTCGTTGTTGCTGAGCATGATGACGCGCGGCGGGTCGGGATACCACGATTGAAGCAGCGCCATCCATTCGCTGTCGGTCCAGATGCGGCCGACCTCGCGCCAATGTTTCACCGGGCCGAAGGGGCTGAGCCGGTTCTCGATCTCGCCCTCGGTGTTCAGCACCATCGGACTGTCTTCGGGCTCAACCTCGTGGAACTGCGCGAACGGGCCGTCCTTTTTCGCATACATCCACGATTCCCATTGCGTGCCATTGAGCGAGAACGGCAAGTCCCATTCGCGGAGCTGGCGCAGCACCGGCGCGGAATAGCGCGCGTCTTCCGCATCGTCGCCGGGCGAAGCCGTGGGCGAGGGGAACGACAGCGCCGGCAGCACGTGATGGCCATCTTCGATCAGCGACATCTGGTAGAGCGTGCGGTAGTCGTCGTCCTGGTCGCGGTCGCCGTTCTGCCAGTGCGCCGCCAGCGGCAACGGTCGGCCGACGTCGCTGTCGTTTGGCCGCAGCGCCTCGGCGCGGATCGCCTCGACGTTCGGCGGAACATCGCTCTGCGCCGCGGCGCGGTCGGCGGCGGCGAAGCTCAACAG
>JBMCXL010000423.1:0-2786 GCA_048621015.1 Phycisphaeraceae bacterium | reverse complement strand
GCTTATCGCATGATGAACGAGTGCCGCCGGCAGTTCGACATCATGAAAAAGGCGTTCAAGGCGCACGAGCTGACCGACGAGCAGATCGCCGACCCGATGCAGTGGCCCTACTCCGTGGAATACGAAGGGCACAAGTACCCGGACTATGCCGAGAGCGTGGCGATCTCCACGGCCGGGGCGCAGAAGGAGATGGTCGTGCCGTCGATCATGGCCGTGCTCGTGCCGATCGCGGTGGGGCTGATCCTTGGCGTCGCGGGCGTGATGGGCCTGCTCGCCGGGGCGCTCGTCTCCGGCTTCGCCGTCGCCATCTACATGGCCAACGCCGGCGGCGCGTGGGACAACGCCAAGAAGTTCATCGAGACCGGCGAGTACGGCGGCAAGGGCTCCGAGGCCCACAAGGCCGGCGTCGTGGGTGACACCGTCGGCGATCCGTTCAAGGATACCTCGGGCCCGTCGCTGAACATCCTCATCAAGCTGGTCAGCGTCGTCAGCGTCGTCTTCGCCGGCCTGGTCGTGAAATATTCGCCGGTCATCGCCGACGTGCTCGGCCTCAGTTGAGCGCGCGGTGATCGCTCGTTTTTGTGGAGCGGTAGAGAGTAGGGAGTGAGAGAGTGGAGAGTGGCGCGCAAGCGCGCCGCTCCACTTTCCACTCTCTACTCTTCACTCTCCACCGCCGCATCGCGGGAGAACGCCCTCATCTTCACTTCCCCCGCCATCGTCACCTACACTACCACCGTATGACCAACCCCGAACCCGGCCGCTTCGGCCTCACCGACGCCGACCTCGAACACCGGCCCGCCCCCGACCGGGATGGCCCGGAGGTCGACCGCGCCCGCGACTTCGCCATCGAAGCCGCACGACTGCTGCACGACTCCCACTGCGAGGACATCCACCTCTACGACGTGCGCGGCCTCAGCGAAGTCACGGACTTCATCCTCATCGCCTCCGGCACCTCCGACCGCCAGATCAAGTCCGTCGCCGGCCACGTCAACGACCTCGGCAAAGCCCACGGCTTCGAACGCTTCGGCTCCGACCGCGACGAAGCCTCCACCTGGCTCGTGCTCGACTACGTCGATCTCATGATCCACCTCTTCGAGCCCGCCACGCGCGCCCACTACGACCTCGAAATGATGTGGGGCGACGCCCCCCGACTCGACTGGCAGCGCCCATAACAATTAAACCGCACCCCCCTCCCTTCATAACGCCCGTCCTGAGCGAGTCCGCGAGCGAAGGGCGGGATGGCTATAGGTGCATTTCTTTCGGATACCGCCATCACAGTGAGCACAGGGATCGGTTATACTGACAAAGTCATTGTCACAGGGGGGCTTTCGCATGCGCTATCTCTACATGCACCTCTCGGTAACGCTGGTTCTGCTCATTTCAGCTTGCGAGCAGACAAATCAGCAGCCTACGACCAAACCACCAAAGCCGGACGCTTACGTGCATGTGCAAGTCGCGACGGCCGACCCTACCGCGATCGACACCTACGCGGAGCCGGACTTTGGTGGTGCGGCGCATCGTGTCGCGGCCGAGACGTACGTGCCTGCCACGATGCGGAACGGCGCCGGCCAGTCGATGGGGGCCGGTGATGGATTTATGATTTTGATGCGGTGGGATGCGATCGAGCGGCGCTCGGGTCAACCCCGGGATTGGCTGCAATTCGAGGGGCTGGAATGGTCGAGCCCAAATCGGCTCGTGGGTGACAGTTCAACGCGGACTGTCGGTCACGCCGCGTCGCACGGAACAACCTCGATCACCTTCGATCGGTTTGCGCCGCTCGTCTCCTCCGTGAGATTGGATGGAGGGGACGGGCCGATGTTGGTGATTCGCGCGCGGGCGGTGGAGGCTCCGCGGCCGGCGAAGGACGTGGTACTGCCATCGACGAAGGAGTGAAAGCCGCCACACAGCGCAGGTGCTCGCTGCTACACCGCCCGGTCAATGGTCACGCGTCCTCCGTCAATGGTCACCTGCGCGCCACCTGCGAGATCAAACCGCCGCTCCCCGCCGCGTCGATCGCGCACCGCGCGCACCACCGGCACCACCACCCGCCGCGTCACCCGCCCGCGCGGCACCCCCGCCTCGCAAAGCAGCCGCCGCAGCAACCCCGTCAACACCACGCGCGGCAGCGTCCGCGCGCCGGCGCGCTCCAACACCAGCGCCCCCGCCTCCTCGCGCACCAACTGTGCATACGCCCGCGCCACCTCGCGTCGCACCAGCCGATCCGCCTCGCGCGCATGATCCGCCAGCCGCACCGCCTTCCGCGCCGCATCGCCGCGCACCTCGCGCAGCACCGGCAGCACATCCGTTCGCAACCGCGCCCGGTCGCGCGTCACATCCACGTTCGTATGATCTTCGCACCGCCTCTGCCCGATCTCGCGCAAAAACGCCAGAACCTCCGCGCGCGTCACGCTCAGCATCGGACGGATCAGTTTCAAGCTCCCCGGCGCCGACGGCTCCGCCGCCGTCTCCAACTTGAAACCTGAAACCTGGAACCTGAAACTTCTTTCCCACGCAATCCCGCGCAACCCCCTGACACCGGTCCCGCGCAACATGCGCAGCAGCAGCGTTTCGAGTTGATCGTCCGCGTGGTGCGCGGTGACGATGTATCCCGCACCGTATTCGTGGGCCATCTTTGCCAGCGCGCGGTAGCGCTCCTGCCGCGCCCACGCCTCCACGTTTCCCTGTGCCGCGCCCGAATCCAGGTCGACGCGCGCAAACGCCAGCCCGAGCTGCTCCGCCAGTTCCGCGACGAAGCGCGCATCGTGCTCCGCCGCATCCCCGCGCAG
>JBMCXL010000422.1:0-2827 GCA_048621015.1 Phycisphaeraceae bacterium | reverse complement strand
GTTCGGCCCCGGTCGCCATGCGCCAATGGAATAAGGCATCGTGAACCCGCCCGCCGGCTGTCGCGTGTTCGGTCGGCCCTCGGCGGCGTCGAAGCTCTCGTGCATCTGCCACAAGTCGATGGCGTGCCGCGTGTCGCCGTCCGCGTCAATAATCTCGATCTGCGCATCCAGCTCGGCGGTGGCGATCTGCTTCGTGCCGTCGCCGAGATAGTCAAGGATCGTCACATCCTCATAGATCGTGCGCGCCTCGCGCTGAAAGCGCTCGCGCCCGTCGGCGTCGAGCAGCGCGATCATGTCGTCCTCCAGCTCGCGCTTGCGGATGAACTTCGGCCAGATGTCGGGCTTGACCAGCGCCTCACCTTCGCCGTCGCCATCCATGTCCGCCACGTCCACGAGCATCGGGCGCCGGCCCTCGAGCGCGGAGCGGTCGTAATAGACCAGCTCGTTCGCCTTGTCCGCACGCACGTATCGCGCGCGCAGGCCGTCCAGCTTCGCCGACTGGTACACCTGGCTGTCCGGCTCGGCCTGGCCGTAGTTGCCCGTCCGCGCGCTGGGCTGCCACTCGGCGGGCAGGTCGATCTGCTGCCAACCATCACTGTCAAGCGCGGGCATGCGCCCATCGTCGGTCGGCAGCGCGACCTCGATCGTTTCGGGCAGGGGCGACGGCTTGAACGGCCCTCCCTGCGACACGGCGCGGATCTCATCCAGCTCGACCACGTCGCCAAGATCCACCACATCCTCACCGATCGATCGAACCCTGCGCACCATGCGCGGCCGCAACAACCCGTCGTAACGCCACTGCTCGCGCCATTGGTCGGTCGCATCCGCGATCGGCGCAGCGCCCGCGGCCTGCTCCGGGGCAGTGACCTCGCCTTCGCTCAATGTCGCCGCCGTCTGCGCCAGCAGCGTGGCGAGCGCGTCGCTGTCAGTCGCCTGGAGCGAGTCATCATCATTCACACGCCAACCGGGCAGGTTCAGCGTGACGGCCGCGCGGTCGGTTTCGGCAAGGCGATCGAAGCGCAGGAACTGATCTTTCAGGTTGATCGCAATGCTGGTTGGCGATTCGCTCCGCATGATGCGCTGATCGGCGAGCGTGAGCTGCGTGGCATCGATCACGTCGAGCCGATCCGGGCCGATGACCACCGCGGCGGCGTCCGTACGGATGGCTGCCTCATCGCGCGGGCCGAAGCTGACGATGGTGAGCCCCGGCGCATCTTCGGTTTGAATGACGACGGTGTCGCGCTGCGCGAGTCGGGCGTCGACGGCCGGCTCTTCACCGGGATCGCGCGCCTGA
The DNA here is from genome assembly GCA_048621015.1 of Phycisphaeraceae bacterium. Lineage (GTDB taxonomy): Bacteria > Planctomycetota > Phycisphaerae > Phycisphaerales > Phycisphaeraceae > JBMCXL01. The sequence continues at coordinate 1,533 of JBMCXL010000422.1, read as the reverse complement.
AGCACGGTGACCGCGCTGATGTGCTGGCCCTCATCCAGCGCGCCGGAGCGCGCGAGTTGAAAGAGCGCTTCACTGTCCTGACCGGCGCGATGGGCTTCGATATTCTCGCGCACCGCCAGGTCGCCGCTGAGCGGAATCAGGCGAAGCTCGCTCCCGCCCGAGCGGCTGCGCAGCACGCGGCCGTCCCATTCGGGCAAACCCGCCGGCCGCCAGTTCACAGCCACGTCGTATTCGCCGTCGCGCAGCGCCGTCAGTTCGTCGCGCACCAGAAACAGACCGGAACCGACCCAGATCACGGCGCGCCGCCACGTCGTGTCCATGAACGGCGAAAGCGTCATGCCCGCGCCGCCCCCGCGATGCAGGTCGGCCGACCAGTCGCGCATCGCCATCGCCGGGTAGCGCACATCATCTGACAACCACCGATCGGTCGGCAGCACGTGCACCGCGTTCTGATCGAGATAGCGGTCCGAGCTGGGCGAGAACATCGCCGACTGACCCACACCAAGCCAGTACACATCGCGCGACGTGAAGTTCAGGATCACGCCCGGAGGATAGGACTCGGCAATGCCGCTGATCGCCAGATAATCATCGTCGTCCTCGAATCCGCCACGAAAAACGACCAGATCCAACACCGAATTGGGGTCGAGTTCGTCGGGCACCGCATACCTGTCGCCATCGAGCGCGTGCAGTCCGCGCTTGACGTGCTCCATCATTTCAGGCTCGCGCACACCGGTCAGTGAATCGAGCGGCGCGCGCTCGAGCTCGTCGCCCGGCGTCCAGCGATGCACGCCGTTGACATAGCGCCCCTGGAAGTGCCCCTTGGGATGCACGACCACCGGTACCTCTTCGAGCAGGGCGTTGTATTGGCCGTCTTCGTGATAGTGCGCGAGCATGCCCATGATCAGGTGATGGTCGATCCGACCGGCCGGACGCACGAGCAGGCCCGAGCGATGGTTGATGCGATCGAGAAACAGCCCCCGCCGCGCGTTGCCGGATTCGAAGAACTCGTAACGGTCGTAGTCCAGCGCGTAGCGCGCCATCGCCGCGACGGGTTCCTCGATCTGCTCGGTGAGCGAGGCGCCGGGCGCGCTCGGGCCCCAGCGATGCTCGACCAGGTGATCCATGAACGCCTGTTTCTCGCTGAACCGGAACGCCACCGCATCGCCGAGGTCGCCCTCGGGCTCGCAATAATCCTTGAGAAACGCGGCCAGCTTCAGGTCGGCCGTCCACGGCGCGATCTGGTGGCGATTGACCAGCTTGATCGACTCATAAGGCGGCGAAAACGTCGTCATCCAGTTGCGATCCGGGCCGCCGGCCATCGTCCAGAAGTTGTGCTGAATGAGCCGATCCATGCCCACGCGCTGCGCGTCGGTCAGCAGCGGGCTGTCATCCACCATGTCGTAAGCGCGCACCATGAATTCGACGATGTAGTGGTGCGTGTACGCCATGTCGTCAACCACCGGCTCGATCATCTCACGGGCGCGCTGACGATAACTGTCCCACCCGCTCCAGTAGTAGCCCATCGCGTTCTCG
>JBMCXL010000421.1:0-2832 GCA_048621015.1 Phycisphaeraceae bacterium | reverse complement strand
GCGACGACCTGGCCGACGGAGAAGATCGGCAGCAGCAGCGCGATGGCGACGAAGCCGATGACCGCGCCCATGATCGCAACCAGCGCCGGCTCGATGAACTGGGTGGTCTGTTTCACCTGCTCGTCGAACTCTTCCTCGGTGTGCTCGGCGATGCGCTCGACCACGGGGCCGAGCCGGCCGGCCTTTTCGCCGGAGTGGATCATCTGTGCGACGGAGCGCGGGATGAGCGGCGAGGTGAACAGGGCTTCGGAAAGCTGGCTGCCCTGGCGCAGGCGCTCGTCGACCTCGTCCCACAGGTCTTCGTAGAAGACGTTGTGCGTGACCTGGCGGACGATGTTGACCATGTCCAGGATCGGCACGCCGGCGTTGATGAGCGTGCCCATGGTGCGGCAGCCGCGCGTGATGTAGAGCTTGGCGAACAGCTTGCCGATGATCGGCAGGTTGAGCTTGGCATAATCGAGCAGGCGCTGGCCGGTGGGCGTGCGCAGGGTGACGACGGTCATCAGCAGGACGACGCCGACGGCGGCGACCCAGACGTACCAATAGCCGGTCAGCGCGTCGCTGAGCGCCATGAGCAGGCGCGTCGGCGCGGGCAGCGCGGTCTCGCGCGCGTCGTAGATGCCGGCGAACTGCGGCAGCACGAAGACCAGCAGAAAGACCGTCACCGCGATCACGAGCATGAGCATGACCGCCGGGTAGGCCAGGGCGCCGCGAATCTTCTTGGCGGTGGCGCGCTCCTTGGCGAGATAGCGCGACACGCGATCAAGCATCGTGCCCATGGTGCCGGAGATCTCGCTGGCGCGCACGAGGCTGGTCATGATCGGCGGAAAGACGCGCGGGTAGGCGCGCAGCGCCGCGGAGAGATCGCCGCCGGCCTGGACCTGCTGGCTGACGTCCTCGAGCACGGCGCGGAACGCCTCGTGGTCGGTCTGCTCGACGATGCAGTCCATCGCCTCGCCCAGCGGCACGCCGGTTTCGAGCATGATCGCGAGCTGGTGGGCGAAGTTGATGATCTGGTCGCGCTTGATGCCGCGGCCGGTGGAGCGCTGGGTGACGGCGGAGCTGTCCAGGTCGGCATCGTTGACCGGTTCGAGGCTGACGATGAACTTGCCTTCGCTGCGCAGCGAACGGGCGGCATCGTCGGCGGTGGCGGCCTGGACGATGCCGGTGATCAACTCGCCCATGCCGTCGCGCGATTTGTACATGAAACGAGTCATATTTGGTGGTTTCTCGTTTCTGGTTTCTGGTTGTCGGCTTCCGCCGGCTCTTGTCTTCTGTCTTCTGTCTTCTGACTTCTGCCCTCAGACGGCGGTGGCGGTGACCAGTTCGTCGATGGTGGTCAGGCCGGCGCGGACTTTTTCGAGCCCGTCCTGGCGCAGGGTGAGGAAGCCGTCGTGGCGCGCTCGGTTGCGCAATTCCTGGAGCGTGGCGCCGCGGGCGATGGCATCCAGCGACTCGGCGCTGGGGACGAACAGTTCACAGATGCCGATGCGCCCGGCATAACCGGTGCTGCGGCACTTGCTGCAACCGACGCCGTGGTAAAGCATCTCGGGCACCTCGCCGTCGGGGTCCATGCGCTGGATCGTGCGCTTCTCCTGCGCGCTGGGCTCGCTGGGCTCCTTGCAACTGCTGCAGATCTTGCGGACGAGGCGCTGCGCGAGCACCGCGCGGATGGCGGCGGCGACGAGGTAAGGCTCGACGCCGATGTTGAACAGGCGCGTCACCGCGCTCGGCGCATCGTTGGTGTGCAGCGTGGAGAAGACGAGGTGGCCGGTCAGCGCGGCCTGGGTGGCGATGCGCGCGGTCTGCTCGTCGCGCACTTCGCCGACCATGATCACGTCCGGGTCCTGGCGCAGCAGCGAGCGCAGCGCGGCGGGGAAGGTGAACCCGGCGCGGTCGTTGGTTTGAAACTGGTTGATGCCGGCAAGGTTGTATTCGACCGGGTCCTCGACGGTGGAGACGTTCAGCGCCTCGTCGTTGATCTCGTTGAGCGTGGCGTAGAGCGTGGTGGACTTGCCGCTGCCGGTGGGTCCGGTGACGAGAATGATGCCATTGGGCTGCCTGATGACGCTGCGGTAGGTCTGGAGCATCTCGTAGGCGAAACCGAGCTTTTCGAGGCTGGTCATCGCCTTGTTCTTGTCGATGACGCGGATGACGACCTTCTCGCCGAACTTGCCGGGCATGGTGGAGACGCGCAGGTCGATCTGGCGCTTGTTGATCATGACGCAGATGGCGCCGTCCTGCGGCATGCGCCGCTCGGAGATATCCAGGCCGGCCATGATCTTCACGCGACTGACCACCGCGGGCAGCATCTGGTGCGGCGGAGTCATCTTCTCGTGCAGCCGACCGTCGATGCGGTATCGCACGCGCAGCTCCTGGTCGCCAGGCTCGATATGGATGTCGCTGGCGGATTCCTGCACGGCCGCGTAGATCAGGTAGTTCACCAGCTTGATGACCGGTGAGTCATTGGCCGAGGTCTCGATGTCGTGCAGGTCGCTGGTCTGCTGCTCGACGAGCGAGAGCTCCTCGGCCTTGATGTCGTCGACGACATCGTCGATGACGAAGATGTTGGCGTTGGGCAGGTGGTTCTGGAGCGTGTTTTGGATGTCCTTCGCCGTGGCCGCGACGACCTGCACGGGATAGCCGGTCAGGCGCTCGACTTCCTCGGCGAGAAAGACATTGGCCGGCTCGTGCACGGCGAGGGTGAGCTTGTTCTGCACGAGAAACAGCGGCAGGACGCACTGCTTCTCGAGAAAGTCGCGCGGCAACAGCTCGACGACCTTGGGATCGGCGACCTTCGGGCTGATGCGCGCAAACGGCACACCGTACGCC
>JBMCXL010000420.1:0-2835 GCA_048621015.1 Phycisphaeraceae bacterium | reverse complement strand
AAGGGTGAGCGAGGGGATTCGAACCCCCGACCCCCTGGACCACAACCAGGTGCTCTGACCAACTGAGCTACGCTCACCATGGCACGGCGCGACGGCGGAGCCGCGGCCGGTGTCGGACGGTTAAGAGTAGATATCGCGGGCAACGGTGTCAATCGCACGGGCGAGGGTTCGCCGCTTGCGGCTTCGCGCCGCGCCTGAACACGTCCCTTGCGCAAAGCCGCGAGCGGCACGGCCCGGGGGCGGAATCGGCGTCTGCTATCATCTCGCCCGTGCTCGCCCTGCTTCCCGGCTCCTGGTTCACCGGCCTCCCCGACACGCTCTGGGGTAACGCTGCGCTCGTGCTGATCGCGATCGTCTGCCTGGCCGTGGTCATCAAGGGCGCGGACTGGCTCGTGGAGGGCGCGGCGGGGCTGGCGTTTCGCGTGGGGATGCCGAAGGTCGTGATCGGAGCGACGATCGTCTCCCTGGGCACGACCAGCCCGGAGGCGGCGGTGTCGGTGCTCGCGGCCTGGGGGGGCAACGCGGGGCTGGCGCTGGGCAACGGCGTGGGCTCGATCATCGCCGACACGGGGCTGATCTTCGGCATCGGCTGTCTGCTGGCCCGGCTGCCCGCGGACCGGTTCATCCTCAAGCGCCAGGGCGCGGTGTGGATCGGCGCGGCGGTCACGCTGGCGCTGATCTGCTACGGGCTGTATGCCTACCACGGCGATGCGCTGCTGCCCAACGGCCGACCGGCGGCACAGCTCGGGCGCGGCGTGGGCGTGGTGCTGCTGCTGGGGCTGGCGGCGTACATGATCGCGTCGGTGCACTGGAGCCGACAGCACGTAGCGCAGCTCAAGGCCGAGGCGCCCGAGGGCGAGGTGCCGCTGGACCCCGCCGAGGCCGAGGCGGATCAGTTCGCCGACGGACACAGCCTGCCGGCGCTGCTGGGGCTGGGTTTCATGGGATTGGTGCTGGTCGTGATCGGCGGCGATGCGCTGGTGCAGGCGGTGAGCATTCTGGCGGAGCGGCTGGGGATTCCGCAGGTGGTGATCGCGGCGACGCTGGTGGCCTTCGGCACGTCCATGCCGGAGCTGATGGTGGGCGTCACCTCGATCCGCAAGGGGCATCCGGAACTGCTGGTCGGCAACGTGATCGGGGCGGACATTCTGAACGTGCTGTTCGTGATCGGCGCGGCGGCGGTGGCGAAGCCGCTGGCGATCATTGAACCGGGCACGGCGGCGCCGGCGATCTTTCTCTATCTGCACCTGCCGGTGATGCTGGGCATGCTGGGCATGATGGTGGCCGGGATCTTCGGCGCGGTGCGCCGCGGCTGGTTCGCGCGCTGGCTGGGTGTGCCGTTGCTGGTGCTGTACGTGGGGTACGTGGTGGCGCAGTTCATCATCGCGACGCCGCGGACGTATACGGGAGTCTGAAGGAAGTGGTCCGGTGGCCGAGTGATCAAGTGGCCAAGTGCGCCGCGGGCATCCGCTTCGAACGCTTCAACACTCGGCCACCCGATCACTCGACCATTTGACCACTTTTCCTCTCCGGGAAGCGACAGGTGTTTTCGGTGCACGAGCCCCCTTCCCATTGCCGCACGTTGCTGATCATCAGCCAGGTGTACGTGCCGGACCCGGCGGCGGTGGGCCAGTACATGCACGAGGCGGCCGCGGCGATGGTGCAGCGCGGCCATCGCGTGATCGTCTACACGGCGCGGCGCGGCTACGACGATGCGCGGCAGCGCTATGCGCCGCGGGAAACGCGCGACGGCGTGGAGATTCGCCGGCTGCCGCTGGCGTCGCTGGGCAAGCGCTCGATGGCGGCGCGCCTGATCGGGGGAATGCTGTTTCTGATGCAGGTCATTGTGCGCGGGTTGTTCGTGCGCGACCTGGGCGGCGTGCTGGTGAGCACGTCGCCGCCGATGGCGCCGCTGGCGGCGCTGGTGTTGCGCATACTGCGGCGCGTGCCGTTCGTGTTCTGGGCGATGGATATCAACCCGGACCAGATGATCGCGCTGGGGCGCACGCGCGATGGATCGCTGCCGGCGCGCGTTTTTGACTGGCTCGTGCGCGCAACGCTGCGGCGCGGGGCGCACGTGGTGACGCTCGATGCGTTCATGGCCGAGCGCTTGGAAGCGAAGGTGAAGCTCGGTGAGCGGATCAGCGTCATCCCCCCGTGGCCGCTGGAGGATCAGCTCGAGCCGGTGGCGCACGCGGACAACCCGTTCCGGCGCGAGCACGCAATGGACGGCTGCTTCGTCGTGATGTACAGCGGCAATCTGAGTCCGGCGCATCCGATCGAGACGGTTCTGGAGGCGGCCAAGGCGCTGCGCGACGAGCCGCGCGTGCTGTTCGTGTTCGTCGGTGGCGGTGCGCTGCGGTCGCGCATCGAAACGGAGGCGCTGTCGAACGTGCGCGTGCTGCCTTACCAGTCGTTGGATCGGCTGCGCTACAGCCTTTCGGCGGCCGACGTGCACCTGGTGGCGATGGGCGAGGCGATGGTGGGCATCGTGCATCCGTGCAAGGTGTACGGCGCGATGGCGGTCGCGCGGCCGGTGCTGCTGCTCGGGCCGGCGCGGTGTCATGCGGGGCAGCTCATCGCATCGCATGAGATCGGCTGGCGCGTCGATCACGGGGATGTGGACGGCGCGGTGGCCGTGTTGCGCGAGATGGCGCGGATGGACGATGCGGCGCTGGCGGCGATGGGCGCGCGGGCGCGGGAAGCGGCGCGCTCGTCGTTCGGGAAGCGCGCGCTGTGCGGGGCGTTCTGCGATCTGCTCGAGCGCCACCTCTGCTGAAAGACTGTTTCACAGCGACCAATCTGGCGTTCAAGCCGCGGGGTGAGTCCGCGAAC
>JBMCXL010000419.1:0-2839 GCA_048621015.1 Phycisphaeraceae bacterium | reverse complement strand
CTGCTGTTCGATCTCGACGCCGATCCGCACGAGCTGCGCAACCTCGCCGAGGCGCCCGGCGAAACGGAAACCCTGGCGACCGCGCGGCGGGAGATGCTGGCCCGTTCGTTCGAGGCCGACGCGCCGCCGCGCCCGAAGACAGGACCTTACTGATGCGGACCACCAGCGAAAACACGTCGCGACGAGGCTGCACGCGCCGCGAGGCGCTGCGATGGATGGTCGGCACCGGCGCCGGCGCGGCGGCGCTGGGCGCCTGGCCCGGCCTGGCGAGCGGCGCGCCTTCGGCGAGCGGACGCCGGCGACCCAACATCGTGTTCGTCCTCGTCGACGATCAGCCGCACGACGCGATGGGTTTCATGGGCCGATACCCCTTCCTCGAAACCCCGCACATGGATCGGCTCGCGCGCGAGAGTGCGCATTGCCGCAACACGTTCGTCACCACCTCGCTCTGCTCGCCCAGCCGCGCCACCTTTCTCTCCGGCCAGTACGCGCACACGCACGGCGTGCGCTTCAACGACGGCACCGATCTGCCCGCCGATGCGCCCAACTTCTGCCAGACGCTGCGCGAGAACGGTTACAAGACCGCGCTCATCGGCAAGTGGCACCAGAAGCCGATCGACGAACCGCGCCCCGGCTTCGATCACTGGGTCAGTTTCCGCGGCCAGGGCCGATACTTCGATCAACTGATGAACGTCAACGGTGAGCACGTCGAAACCGAGGGCTACATCACCGACGTGCTCACCGACTACGCCGAGCAGTATCTCCGCCGCGACCACGACAAGCCGTTCTGCATGGTGCTCTCGCACAAGGCGATTCACGCCCGGTTCAAGCCGGCGCCGCGCCACGAAAGCGCCTTCGCCGACGCCGACCTGCCCGAGCCGGAGAGTTTCCGCGACACGTTCGAGGACAAACCCGCGTGGCTGCGCCGCGGCCTGGCGCACGACGGCTGGCTCAAGGAAGGCTGGGAAGCCAGCGAAGGTGAGCCCGTGCCCGACGAGATTCCCCCACGCGAATGGGACCCGAAAAAGTCGGCCCGCTTGAATCAACTGCGCGCCCTGCTGGCGGTGGATGACAGCCTCGGCCGCGTGATGGACACGCTCGAAGACATCGGCGCGCTCGATGACACGATCGTCGTGTTCAGCTCCGACAACGGCTACTTCTTCGGTGAGCACCGCCGGCAGGACAAGCGCCTCGCTTACGAGCCGTCGATGCGCATCCCGATGCTCGTGCGCTATCCGCGCCAGATCGAGGCGGCGACGACCGTCGACGAGATGCTGCTCAACGTCGACTTGGCGCCGACGCTGCTGGACTTCGCCGGCGTGGGCGCGCCCGAAGCGATGCAGGGCACGTCCTTCGCGCCGCTGCTGCGCGGGCGCAGCGCGGATTGGCGCGACGCGTTCCTGTACGAGTATTTCGCCGAGCCGTGGTGGCTGCCGGGCATTCCCACGATGCTCGCGGTGCGCACGCCGCGCTGGAAGTACATCACCTACCCGGACGACGACTACATCGACGAGCTGTACGACCTCCAGAACGATCCGCACGAGCTGAACAACCTCGCCGACGACCCGGCGCACGCCGATCGACTCGAAACCATGCGCGCCGAGCTGGAACGGCTCAAGCGCGAGACCAACTACGAGGCCGACCTCGCGCGCGCCCGCGTCAGCGTCGAGACGGTGGCGCTGACCGAGGCGCTGCGCTACGACTTCAAGCAGGTCACGGGCAACCGCGTGCGGGACGTGACGGGCAACGGCCACGACGGCTGGCTCACCGAGAACCAGCGCGTCCGCGGGCGCCACGGTATGGCGCTGGCCGCCGCCGAGGGCGCGATCGTGCGCCTTGACGAGACACCGGCAGCGCTCGATCCGACGCGCAAGCCGCTCGCCGTCAGCGCGTGGGCGCGCTCGGACGATCCGAACGGCGTGCTGGCGTGCTTCGGCGGCGCGCAGGTGGGCTTCAGCCTGCACGTGCGCGACGGCCGGCCGACGTTCTCCGTGCGCAGCCGGCGCCGGCTCTACAGCGTCAGCGGTGACGAGCCGTTGCCGCGCGGCGCATGGTTCCATCTGGCCGGCGTCATCGGCGAAGACCAGCGGCTGCGCCTCTACCTCAACGGCGAACAGGTCGGCGAGGCCGAGGGATCGGCGCTGCTGAGCCATCCGCGCAACGGCATCTCCGTCGGCACGGACACCGGCTCGCCCGTCGGCGACTACGACGGCGCGGTGCAGTGGACCGGCCTGATCGACGAGGTGCGCCTCCACTTCGGCGCGCCCGATGCACAGACGATCCGTGAATGGGCGCAGTGATACCACGCACCGATGTCCATCGGAGCACTAGCGATGAACCCTGCATGCTCGAATCGAACTGGCCTGACGACAATCACGCTGCTGTTGACGGCGGCGACCGCGCTTTCCGCGCAGGACCTCGGCACGCGCACGGCGATCGACGCCGCCGCGCCGCAGACCGCCTGGCAGACGAGCGAAGGCGTCACCGTCGAGGCGGCCGACGGTCGCGTGACGTTGCGCTGCGCCGGCTCTGATTACGGCTCGGCGCGCCCGGCGGGTGAAGCGCCTTTGACCCAAGAGACCGTGCTGGTGATCGATCTCGACGCGCTCGACGGTCGCGTGGTGCGCGTGCAGGCGCAGTGGCAGGACGCCGATGGGAAGTTCATCGAAGCGACGCGCGTCGCCGAGCTCGATGCGCCGACGGACGCGCCGTTGCGTCCCGACCTGACGCAGCAGATGCCGGCCGGCGTCGAGGCTGCGCACGTCGGGATGAAGGTGTGGGTGATCGACGACGGGACGGAAGCGACGTTCACCGCGCTGCGCATCGAGCAGCCGCGGCG
>JBMCXL010000418.1:0-2845 GCA_048621015.1 Phycisphaeraceae bacterium | reverse complement strand
GCTCGAAGGGATTGTAGAGGTCCATGATGGACAGCCGCAGCGTGAGCGTGCCCGTGCTGAGTATGTCCGGCAGCCAGATGGCGAGGGCTCCGGTGAAAGCGCCGGCGAGCGTGGTGCGAACGGGAAGCGGGAGCCGGGTGCGGCCCGCGAGCGCGGTGGCGGCCAGCACCGAGCGCATGAATGCCACCGCCACCAGCGCGCCGGCGATGCCGATAAAGGCGAACACCAGGTACTCGACCGCCTTCAGGTCCTCGATGTAGCCGACCGGCAGCAGAACCGGCTGATGAAAGAGGAAGTTCCCGACCACCACGCCCACCGCCGAGGCGATCGTCACCGGGGCAAAGGCGCGCCACGAGTAGTGCCGGAGCACCACCTCGTGCGCGAACAGGATGCCGGCTATTGGCGCGCTGAACGCAGTCGAGATTCCCGCCGCCACGCCGCAGCCTATGCCGATGACGCCGAGGTCCCGGCGAAGACGCGCGACGACGGAGCCGAGCGTCGCGCCCATGTGCACGATGGGTCCGTACTGGCCAACCGACGCGCCGCTGCCAAGACCGATCACCGCCGCCACCGCGGTGAGCAGCCCCGCCCTGAGCGGCATGCGCGAGTCGACATGGTGCGCGGCCTCGATGGCGTCGGGAGGCGCGTGCGCGCGCCGGCCCGGAATGCGGCTGATTATCAGTCCCACGACCAGCCCGCCCATGGCCGGCACCGCGAGGGTCAGCGCGGCCAGTCTCGCCGGGTCGACGATGTCGGCGCGGCTGCGCAGGGATATGAACAGGGAATCGTTGAGGTAGTTGACCGCGTGCGTGAAGCCGATGGCCGCAATCGAGCCCAGCGCCCCGATCCCGATGCCGACCGCGAGCATGGTCGGAATGCCGCGGGCGAGGCGTTGCAGCAGCGGCGGCGGCCGTGACCGGGAAGACGTGTCCCCGTCGGGCGTGTTGTCGTTGTTCGGTGGAGACATGCCTCGCAGGTGATACCCGACAGCCGGAGGTCAGCCGGCCGCAAGCTTCATGGCGGCGCGCGACGTGGCGCGAGTATGTCACACGCACACGCGCGCTGCAGCCGGCGCACTACCAGCCGTGCATGGATGCCTCCACCCAGGAGGGCGTGGGCGCGGCCTGGTACAGGCGATTGTACTGTCCGCGGAAGAATACCAGCGGCTCGCCGTCGGGGTTGGCGTGATAGCTCAGCACCCGACCCACGAAGATCACGTGGTCGCCCCCGTCGTGGTGCGCGTGGGACTCGCATTCGAACCACGCCAGCGCCGAGTCCAGCAGTGGAACGCCACTGCGCCCGGGGTGGTAGTTGACGTCGGTCCACTTGTCGCCGAGGGCGCGCGCGAAACGCGTGGAAAGGTCGGTCTGCTCGAGGTCGAGCAAGTTGACGGCATAGTACTTGGCCTTCAGCAGTGCGTCCATGCTGTAAGCGTTGCGCGCGATGCTGAACAGCACCAGCGGCGGATCGAGGGAGACCGTGTTGAACGAATTGACCGTCATGCCCAGCCGCTCGCCGTTCGGGTCGAGGGCGGTGATAATGGTGACGCCGGTCGGAAACAGTCCCAGGGCCTGGCGGAACGCGCGTTGGGAATCGTTCATGCGGTATTCTCCAGTGTCTGCTTCAGCTCGACGCGCCGGCCGCGGTGCCGGCCTGCGCGCCCTGCTCGTGCAGGGCACGCAGGTGACCGAGCAGGGACAGGGCGCGGTCGGCGCAGCCGACCAGCTCCTGCACGCGGGTGTCGAGCCGCTCCATCTCGGAGGTGCTGACGAGACATTCGAACAGGGTGTCGTTGACCTGGCGCTGGCTCGGCGCGAGTCGCGCCAGCAGCGCCCGCCCCGCCGGTGTCACGTGCAGCGAAACACGGCGGCGGTCGGTGCTGCCGCGGCGCTTCTCCACCAATGCCCGCTCGACCAGCTTGTTGGTCTCGGCGGTAACGAAAGCGCCGCTGATGTGCAGGTGCGAGGCGATGGTGCTGACGCCGACTTCTCCCCGCGCCTGCAGGTGCGCGATCGAGATGAGGATGGTGTACTGCATGCCGGTGAGCCCGATCAAGCGGGCATAGCCGTCGCGAATCGCGTGCAGGCGGGCGGTGAATGCCAGCAGCCCGTGGACCAGGTCGCGGAACACGTCGTCCTTGCCGTCCTTGAGCAAGGCCTCGCGGGACACCGTCAGCGGTGCGGGAAGCGTGCTTTGGCGGGTGCGCTGGCGTCGGACCATGGCGGCCCCTGTCGCGGGTCGATTGGCAGCGTATTATAGCTAAGTATACTAGCTAATCAACAAAGCAATCCGGCGCCGGCCGCGAGCGGGAGACCAACATGACACTGACCCTGGAAATGGCGCGAGACCGGGGCAAGGGCAGGTTGCCCGGCCTCATCGGCATCGAGTTCACGCATCTCGAGCATGGCCGCGTGCGGGCGCGGCTCCCGATCCGGGAGGAGTTGCTCGCACCGAACGGCTACCTGCATGCTGCCACGGTGGTGGCGCTTGCCGACACCTGCTGCGGGTATGGTGCCCTGGCATCGCTGCCGCAATCGGCCACCGGCTTCACCACCATCGAGCTCAAGACCAATTTCACCGGCACGGCGCTCGAGGGCGTGATCGAGTGCACCGCGCGCCTCGCCCACGGAGGGCGCAGCACCCAGGTCTGGGACGCCGAGGTCTCGGACCCGGAGCGCGGGCGCTCGATCGCGTTGTTTCGCTGCACGCAGTTCATCATGAGCGGACAGTCGTAAGCCGGGTCCGGGGGTGGCGCGGGTCGAGGCTGCAAACGTCCCCGCATTCCGCATTGCGCCTGGCGGGCTGCGAAACGTGGTCGTGGCCCGTGGGAGGCGAAGCCGAGTAC
>JBMCXL010000417.1:0-2867 GCA_048621015.1 Phycisphaeraceae bacterium | reverse complement strand
GCGAGGCGCTGCTCGTTCTCCAGGCCGAGCCAGTTGGCCTTGGCGCCGGTGGCGATGATGAGTGCGTGGGTGTGGCACTCGAAACCGTTGTCGCCGACCACATGGAACGGGCGCTGGGACAGATCGACGCTCTTGACGTTCTGAAACGAGGCGAAGAGCGGATAGGTCTTGTCCAGGTCGTCGCCGGACTTGATCCCGTCGTCAGCGACGACGCGCGTGTCGAAGCGCAGCGCCTGGCGGGCGAAGTGCTGCATCATCTCGGGGCCCTGGATGCCCTCCGGATAGCCGGGGTAGTTCTCGACCTCGGTGGTGAGCATGAGCTGGCCGCCGGGGAGCAGGTCCTTGCCGGCGGCGCGGCCGGGGAAGACCAGGGGGTGCAGTTCGGCGCGTGCGGCATAGAGCGCGGCCGTCCAACCCGCGGGGCCGGAGCCGACGATGGTGACGTTTTCGACGTTTTTGCCTTGGGATTCGCTGCTGTTCTGGTTCATGGCTGCGGGATTGTAGCAGCTTCACCGCTTCGCCGGGCGGAGTCGGCGGGCGCGACGTCCTCGGCGGGCAGCAGTTGGTGGAACACCGTCTCGCCGGTCCGCAGGCCGCGGCGCAGGTACGGCCGACAGCGCCCGCAATGGCGCGACGCGCCGGTGCACGCGGCGAGCTGGTCGAGGCTCAGGCCGTCGCGCCGGGCGACGGCGAGCAGGTCGGCGAAGGTGCGACGGGTGCAGATGCAGCGGTCGATGCAGGGCATGGTCAACTCTCAGGCGTTTCGAATATCAGAAGCGCGCCCGGGCGATGCCGCGGCGCACCGGCCGCGCCACTGGCGCACGATCGCCTGGAGGCGCGGCAGCCCTTCGGTGAACAGGCCCGGGCCGGGACGCAAGACGTCGGCCGCGTCGAGCTCGTGCACCGCGCCGTCGCGCACGGCCGGCAGATCGTGCCACCCCGGCCGCGCGCAAATGCGATCCAGTCGGGCGCGCTTGCCGCACCACGAGGCGATGATGATGTTCGGCCGCCGCTGGAGCACATCGTCGGGGGTGATGATGCGCTGCGCGGCGCTGGGTCGATCGCGCAGCTCGGCGAACGCGTCGCGCGCCCCCACCGCCTCGATCAGCTCACCGACCCAAGCGATGCCGGTAATGAGCGGATCGTCCCATTCCTCGAAGTAGATCGTGGGCGAAGACTGAGCTTCCGCCTCGCGGCGCGCCGCGTCGAGCTTCGTCTGCAACTGGTCCGCCAAACCGCGCGCGGCGTCGGCGCAATCCACGAGCTGACCCACCATCACGATCGTCGCCAGCACCTCGTCCAGCGTGCGCGGGTTGGTCAGAAACACGGGATATCCGCGCGCGCTCAGCTCGCGCACCGCCTCGATCTGAAGATCGGAAAAAGCCAGCACCAGGTCCGGTTTCAGCGACTCGATCACCTCGTAACGAAACGTGGTGAACACCGAAACGACCGGGCGCTTCACGCCATCCGGCGGTGGCGGCGCATAACAGGACACGCCCACCACACGGTCGGCGGCGCCGATCCGGTAGAGCACCTCGGCCGTCTCGGCCGTCAGGCAGACGATGCGCCGGGGGATCGTTGCCATGACTTAAGCCACCTGGTGCGCCGGCGTCTCGTGCAGCGCGGTGATGTAACGCTGCGCCAGCGCGAAGCCGCCGAACAACACCGCGCTGTAGAACAAGTCGGCCGCGATGGTGTGACGGAAGAAGGGAATCGCCGCGGTGTAGCAGGCGACGAGACCTTCCCACGTCATCGGATAGAGCGTTCCGCGCAGCCACGTGCCGAAGTTGGTGATGATGAAGAAGGCGACGGAGCCGGTCAGCGCCGCGCCGCCGACGCGCAGCGGCGTGATGCGCCGGCGCACCAGCCGCCCGAGTGCGACGTAAACGAGAAAGCCGGTGTAAACGAACGGCATGCCCCAGAGCACGCTCCTGCCATAGACGAGCGCACCCAGAAGCAAGTCGCTGACGAGCATCACCGCCAGCGGCAGCAGGAAAGCCGCGCGCCGGTTGGCGAACATCGCGCCGCCGAACAGCGCCATGGCGCCGATCGGCACGAAGTTGGGCGGATGGGGCAGCAGGCGCACGACCACCGCCGCGAGCAGGATGCCGATGAGTGTTGCGGTACGTGTATTCCACATGGTCATGGTTTCCTTTTTCACTGATAAGTTGAAGGCAATGCAGTCGCCTCAGACCTCGACGCCCTCGGGCAGCATCTCGACGAAATAGCGTTCGTCGCGCTTCACGCGCTGACTGACGGTCACGGGCACGCGCTGACGAAAGATCGGCCCGTCGCAGACGAACGAATGGAACTCGCCGTTCTCGCCGCAGGGATCCACCTCTTCCGGCAGATCGCGCAGCAGCGCCCGATCGTAGCGCCGGCCAACGAACGTCTCGTCCAGCCTGCGCCCGTCGATGCAGGAGAGATACGCCTCGAAACCCGCGTCGATGAACTCCCGGCCAAGCGCGGCGGTGTCCCTCTTCCACAGCGGAAACACCGCCTTCATGCCAACCTGCGCCAGTCGATCCTCGCGGTAGCGGCGCAGGTCTTCGAGAAACAGGTCGCCGAACGCGACGTGCGTGATGCCGCGCTCCAGGTAACCGAGCATCGCCTCTTTCATCACACCTTCGTATTGCTCGTTGGTGCACGGCCCGGCATCACCGGACGGCAGCATCAGCTTGTGCAACGGCACACCAATGGCCTCGGCCTGCTGCTCCAGCAGCGCAACGCGCACGCCGTGGTGGCTGATGCGCTGGTACTCCTCGGAAACCGTCGTCAACAGCGCGACGACTTCGTATGCACCGCCCTGCCGCAGCGCGTGCAGCGCCAGGGCACTGTCCTTGCCGCCGCTCCAGCTCAGAACGACG
>JBMCXL010000416.1:0-2896 GCA_048621015.1 Phycisphaeraceae bacterium | reverse complement strand
CTCCAGAAGGTGCGCGTGCCCATCGGCGTGGTGCTGATCATCTTCGAGTCGCGCCCGAACGTGACCTGCGATGCTGCCGCGCTCTGCCTGAAAAGCGGCAACGCCGCCATCCTGCGCGGCGGCAAGGAAGCGGCGCACTCCAACAGCGCCATCGCCGCGTGCGTGCAACAGGGTCTGCAAAACGCCGGCCTCGATCCGCACGTCTGCCAGCTCGTCGAGACACCCGACCGCGCGGCCGTCGGCGAACTGCTCAAGCTCGAAGGCCTCATCGACCTGTGCATCCCGCGCGGCGGCGAATCGCTCATCCGCGCCGTCGTCGAGCAGGCGCACATCCCCGTCATCAAGCACTACACCGGCAACTGCCACCTCTACATCGACGAAGACTGCCACGAGCGGATGGCGCTCGATCTGACCGTCAACGCCAAGACCCAGCGCACCGGCGTCTGCAACGCCGTCGAAACCCTGCTCGTGCATCGCAGCGCCGCCGAGCGCGGCCTGCTGAAAAAACTCTGTCAGGCGCTGGCCGACAAAAACGTCGAGCTGCGCGGCGACGACGCCACGCGCGAGGTTTTCCCCGATGCCAAACCCGCCACCGAGGAGGACTGGACCACCGAATACCTCGACAGCATTCTCGCCGTGCGCGTGGTCGACTCGCTCGACGACGCCATCGCGCACATCAACCGCTACGGCTCGCGCCACACCGACGCGATCTGCACATCGCGCCTCGACCACGCCGACACGTTCGTGCAGCGCGTCGACGCCGCCAACGTTTTCGTGAACTGCTCCACCCGCTTCAGCGACGGCAACCAGTACGGCCTCGGCGCCGAAATCGGCATCTCCACCGACAAACTCCATGCCCGAGGCCCCATGGGCGCCGAAGACCTCACCACCTACAAATGGGTCGCCTACGGTAGCGGCCAACTCCGCCAATAACGCGCTGATTTACGACCTATGAAGCGACGCGGCTCCGCCGCGCATCTCACCGGAAAACCACCATGACCACCGCCAACACCTCCACCACCGACCACCTCGACCGCTTCACCCACCCGCGCTATCTCATCCGGCGCAAGGTCTTCAAAATCTTCGGCGGCGCGTTCCACGTCTTCGACGATGCCGGCAACGTCGTGCTCTATTCCAAGATGAAAGCGTTCAAGCTGCGCGAGGACATCCGCCTCTACGAAAGCGAGGCGATGGAGAATGAGCTGCTGCACATCAGCACCCAGTCCATCTGGGACATTGCCGGCGCCTATGACGTGCAGGACACCCGCACCGGCGAGCGCATCGGCACGCTCAAGCGCTCCGGTCTCTCGTCCACCTTCGTGCGCGACCACTGGACCATCCTCGACCCCGAAGGCAACGAGGTCGGCCAGATCCAGGAGGATTCCACGGTGAAGGCGCTGCTGCGCCGTTTCGTCGACGCCGCCGCCTTCCTCATGCCGCAGGCGTTTCACATGGACCTCGACGGTCAGCTCGTCTGCAACTGCAAACAGAACTTCAACCCGTTCGTGCAGAAGCTCGAGGTCGACTTCACGCCCGACACCGATGCGCGGCTCGACCGCCGGCTCGGCCTCGCCGCGGCGATCCTGCTCCTGGCGATCGAAGGTCGACAGAATTGACACACGCCCCGCATACCGAGCCAGCCCCGCACCACCGACGCATCCGCGGCAAATGGGTCCTGCTCGCCCTCGCCCTGATGGTCGCGGCGATCATGAGCGTGGGCTGGCTGGCGCTGCGCTACACCGCCGCGGTCATGGATCAGCAGCCGCCGCTGTCCTGGCGCGACCGCGCCGACTGGCCGCGCCGGCCGGTGCGCGAGACGACCCTCAACGCCTCGGCGATCAGCGCGATGTTCAGCGGCGACCAGTGGCGCGAGCTGAATCTGACCGTGCCGACCGCCGAGGAGGAAGCGGTCCAGCAGCTCGCCGCGCTCGCCAGCGCCGGGTCATTCGATGACGAGGCCACGCGCCAGCGGATCACCGCGATCCGTGAAGACCACCCCGACCTGTTCTACGCCGACTACCTGCTCGCCACCTGGCACCGCCTCCACGACAACGACGACCGCGCCGCCACGCTCTACCAGCAGGCGTTCCGTACCGCCCCGCGCGCCATCCAGCAGCAATACATCGACGGGCGCAACCGCGAACTGCCCGACCTGCCCGTCGGCCAACTCACCGTCATCTGCTACCGCTCCGACGGCGAGCGCGTCGACGAATCGCTGCGCCTGGTCTTCCCCGCCCTGCGCACCGACGCGCGCGGCTTCATCCACCTGCCCGTCTACCGCACCATCTACAGCATCGTCGACCGCGAGCCACCGCCCGGCCACCGGGTCACCGACCTCGACCCGCCCGTCTTCCAGTTCCCCGGCCAGGTCGGCACGCTCGAAGCCGCCCTCGTCGAGCGCTGAGCCGTTCCGCGCGTGGTCCGCTGCGCCGCCGTCGCGTATGATCGGGGCTCTTCCGCCTAATCAGACGAGGTGCATGAATGACCCACGCCGTGTCCGACGTCGACCGCTCCGCTCCCGCGCGCCGCGTGCATCGCATCGAGGTGTGGATGCGCCCCGACGAAATCGACCCCGCCGGCGACACCGCCCGGCGCGAAGCGCAGCAGCGCCTCGGCCCCGTCGAAACGGTGCGCACCGCGCGCCTCTATCTCATCGAAGCGCCCCTCGACGACGCGCAAATCCAGCGCATCGCTGACGAGCTGCTCGCCGACGCCGTCTCGCAGACCGCCACCCTCGGCACCGCCGATCGCAACGAGCGCACGCGCCTCATCGAAGTCCACTACCAGCCCGGCGTCATGGACCCCGTCGCCCAATCCACGCGCGACGCCATCACCGAAATGCTGCCCGAGCTTTCCCCCGACGACGTGCAGGTGCGCACCGGCCAGCGCTACGACC
>JBMCXL010000415.1:0-2920 GCA_048621015.1 Phycisphaeraceae bacterium | reverse complement strand
CCGTGTTCGTTGCAGGCTTCGAGGACGCAGGTGCCGAAGCCGCCGATGCGGGCGTGGTCTTCGACGGTGAGGATGGGCGTTCCGCTTTCGATGAGCGTGCGGATCAGCTCGATGTCGACGGGCTTGGCGAAGCGCGCGTCGTGGACGGCGACGGCGTAGCCCTGCTTGTGGAGCTGGTCGCGCGCTTCGAGGGCGTGGATGGCGGGGAAGCCGTAGGCGAGGATGGCGAGGTCGTCGCCGGCGGCGAGTTGGTTGGATTTGCCGAGCTCGAAGGGTGGCGGCGTTTCCTGCACGGGCGCGGGCACCTTGTCGCGCGGGTAGCGCGTGGCGGTGGGGCCTTCGTCGCGATCGCGCATGAAGCGCAGGGCGAGCTTCAGGGTGGGCTCGTCGATGGGTGCGCAGAGGACCATGC
Source organism: Phycisphaeraceae bacterium (assembly GCA_048621015.1). Classification (GTDB taxonomy): domain Bacteria; phylum Planctomycetota; class Phycisphaerae; order Phycisphaerales; family Phycisphaeraceae; genus JBMCXL01. Next base: position 2,508 of record JBMCXL010000415.1, on the reverse strand, counting down.
CGGGGTAGTGGCGGAGGTAGTTGATGTCGGCGAAGCCGTGGTGCACGGCCCCGTCGCCGCCGACGAGGCCCGCGCGGTCGAGGCAGAAGCGCACAGGTAAGCCTTGCAGGGCGACTTCCTGGAAGACCTGGTCGAAGCCGCGCTGGAGGAAGGTGGAGTAGATCGCGGCGAACGGTTTCATTCCCGCCTTGGCCATGCCGGCGCACATGTCGATGGCGTGCGACTCGGCGATGCCGACGTCGAACGCGCGCTGCGGGTAGGTGGACATCAGATCGACAACGCCGGTGCCGTCGGGCATGCCGGCGGTGACGGCGACGACGTGTGGGTCTTCGTGCATCAGCTCGCCCATCGCGTCGGCGAAGGCGGCGGTGAACGAGCGGCCGCCGCTTTGCACCTCGACGCGACAGCCTTCGACCTTGAACGGCTTCGGCGAGTGGAACTTCGTTGGATCGCCCGAGGCGAAGTCGTAGCCTTTGCCCTTGATCGTGTGCGCGTGGATGAGCACGGGGCGGTCGATGGTTTTGACTTCCTCGAACATCTCGATGAGCGTCGGCAGGTCGTGGCCGTCGACAGGTCCGACGCAGAGCAGGCCGAAGTGCTCGAACATGTGTTCGCGCGCCAGCGCGGCCTTGGTCATCTCGCCGAGGCGGTGGTAAATCTCTTCGAGCGTTTCGCCGCCGGGGACGCGCTTGAGTACTTCGCGGGCGCGCGATTTGAAGTCGGTGTAGCCGTGGCTGGCGCGGACGCGGTCGAAGTAGGCGGCGAGTGCGCCTTGGGGATCATTGATCGACATGCCGTTGTCGTTGAGGACGATCAGCAGTTGTCGGTTGAGCGTGCCGGCGTTGTTGAGGCCTTCCATGGCGACGCCGTTGACGATGGAGGAATCGCCGACGAGCGCGGCGACGCGGCGGGTGTTGTCGTCGTCGGCGCTGGTGTATTCGCCGGTGAGTTGATCGCCGCGTGCCATGCCGACGGCGGTGGAGATGGCGGTGCCGGCGTGTCCGACGGAGAAGAGGTCGTAGGGCGATTCGTGGGGTTCGGGGAAGCCCGCCATGCCGCCGCGCTGGCGCAGCTTGGGCAGCAATGACTGGCGGCCGGTGAGCAGCTTGTGGGGATAGCACTGATGGCCGACGTCGAACAGCAGGCGGTCGCGCGCGAAGTCGAAGACGTAGTGCAGGGCGAGGGTGAGCTCGACGACGCCGAGGTTGGGGGCGAGGTGTCCGCCGGTTTGCGAGACCTGCTCGCAGATGGCGTGGCGGATTTCGCCGGCCAGATCGTGGAGCTGGTCGATGTCGAGCTGTTTCAGCTCGTGGGGGCCGTGGATGTCGGGCAGCAGGGGGTCGGGCATGGTGGGGCGCCTTTGGGCTTCGGAAAGCGCGGGGGAACGCGACAAGTCGCGTCGCTTCATAGCGGATTTTCTATTTGTTGTCTTCCGCGTTCCATTTTTGATTGCGGTGTTCACCGTTCGCGCACGGCCATGTAGTCGCACAGGTCGCGCAGGGGGCGGGCGGCGTCGCCGAGCGGTTTCAGCGCATCGTGCGCTTCGGCCTGGAGGCGCTGGACTTCCGCTTTGCTGGCTTCGATGCCGATGACGCCCGGATACGTGAGCTTGCCGGCGTCGGCGTCCTTGTGGCTGGTCTTGCCAAGCGTTTCGGTGGACTGGGTGACGTCGAGCAGGTCGTCGACGACCTGGAACATGAGGCCGACGGCTTCGGCGTAGCGCGTGAGGGTTTGGAGCTGCGTCTCGTCGGCGCCGCCGCTGCGGGCGCCCATCCGCGCGGCGGCGGCGAGCAGGGCGCCGGTCTTGTGGCGGTGGATGCGCTGCAAGCGTTCGAGGTCGGAGAACCGGGTCCATTCATCGCCATCGGTTGGCGGGATCGTGTCGTAGACCTGGCCGGCGATCATCTCGGTGGTGGCGGTGGCGAGCTCGCGCGTGAGGGCGGCGGCGAGGGCGGGGTCGGTGATGCGCGTGGTGATCAGCTCGAAGGCGAGCGAGGTCAGCGCGTCGCCGGCGAGGATGGCCATCGCTTCGCCCGCGTGCTTGTGCAGGGTTGGCCGGCCGCGGCGGAGATCGTCGTCGTCCATGGCGGGCAGATCGTCGTGGACGAGGCTGAAGCAGTGGACCATCTCCAGCGCGGCGGCGGCGGGCAGGGCCTGTTCGGCGCGACCGCCCACCGCTTCGCAGCAGCGCACCGCCAGCACCGGCCGGAGACGCTTGCCCCCGCCGAGCGCGGCATACTCCAGGGCCGCGCGCAGATTGGCCGGCAAATCACGCTCTTTCAGATGATCCGCCAGGTACGCTTCGACGGTGTGTGCCGGTTCGAGCAGTGTGGACAGATCCAGTTCCGTCCCCCTCTGTGGCGTGCCCGTGGTCGTCATTTCCCCTGCCTCCGGTCAGTCGCGGCCCCGGGCGAGTATAGCCCGATGGGGGGGACGGGTCACGGGTTTGATGGGCGCTGCGCAGCGAGCCGGCCCGTCCCCGGGCCGGTCATCTCCACCGACCAAAGA
>JBMCXL010000414.1:0-2932 GCA_048621015.1 Phycisphaeraceae bacterium | reverse complement strand
CAAGGCCTCGGAAGGCCTTGTCAGTGCCACCCCATTTTCAGACTGACCCACGACCGCAATTGCGAGAGGGACAAGGCCGGGCTAGATTCGCCTCGACCGATCCATCCTGCCGGAGCATCCACACCATGGCCAAACGATGGGAAGCCGAAGCGTGCGACCTGGGCTTCGACCCGCAGAGCGGCGCCGCCATCCGCCGACTCACCAGCACGCTCATGCACAACACCAACATCTACTACGAGGAGCCCTTCGGCTCGCCCGACGGCCAGCGCGTCGCCTACCTGCGCTCCGCAAGCTGCGACCCGCGCCATCCACCGAACCAACAGCTCTGCGTCGCCAACCTCGAGATCGGCAAGATCACCCTCGTCGACGACGAACTGGAGTGCAACTGGATCGCGACCTGCGCGTGGTCCGGCCGCGTGATGTACCGCCGGCGCAACAACGAGCTGATCTGCCTCGACATCGCCACGCTCAAGAAGCGCATCGTCCTCGACGACTGGCCGCTGCCCGTCGAAGCGCACCTCTGGACCATGACCCCCGACGAGCGCTACCTGCTCAGCGGCCTGTTCGACCGCGAATACCACTTCAACCTCATCCGCGTCGATCTCGAAAACGACGGCAAGTGCGAAGTCATCTTCCGCCACCCCGACATGCACGGCCACGTGCAGGTCAACCACGTCACCGGTCGCGACGTCCTGCTCCAGCACAACCGCGGCATCCGCCAGAACCAGTTCAAGCACCGCCACAAGGAACCGACCGAGCACGCCGGCGCCACGCACCTGGTCATCGACATCGACGGCGGAAACGCGCGCCCCATCAACATCGGCGAGCCACACACCGGCCAAAGCACCGGCCACGCGAGCTGGATGGCGGACACCGGTTGGATCGCCACGCCCGTGCACGTCGCCGGCGTGACGATGGACAACGTGCGCGATATGGATCATCTGCTGCACGATGCGCGCCATCCCGAGGGCAACCTCATCATGGCCGCGCCCGATCAGCCGCCGCGCGCGTTCGCCGCGCCGGAGCACCTGTTCAACCATTCGAGCATGTCGCGCTGCGGACGCTACTTCGTCGCCGACTCGTTCCGCAACGGCGTGCCGGGCGCGATCGAGATCGTCATCGGCAACATCGAAACGGGGAAATATCGCACGCTCGTCAGCGACTGCGGCGCCCAGGGCGGCGGTCCCGCGTGCTCGCATCCGCATCCGTATCTCACAGCCGACAACCGCCGCGTGATCTACAACGCAGACCCGCACCACGTCTGCCATCTGCACGTCGCCACGCTGCCGGACGATTTTCTCGCGAGCCTGAATTAGCGCGCGCCTTCTCAACCCCCCCTCCCTTTGAGGGAGGGGCAGGGGGAGGGTGGGGCGCACGAAGACCATGCGTTACCGGCACGCAGATCACCGCCACACGTATCATCCGCACGCGCATCAGCGCTCATGGTCGATGAGCGCTTCACCCTCCCCTAACCCCTCCCTCAAGGGAGGGGGGTTGAGAGATTCGAGACATCGTGGGTCTTATCTGGACTCACCGAACACCGGCGCATTTTGCAGCTCGATCGTGGGCGCGTCGCACAGGTTGATCGGCAGTTCCAGTCCGCGCCCGGCGCGCGGGCGCAGCGCATCGGCCGGCAAGTCGCGCAGCGGCGCGAGCAGCTTCGCCAGTGAAGCGAGCAGCGCCGCAATGTCCACGCCCATGTACCGCTGCGGCAACCCTTCGAAGCGCGGCCGCGCCCGGTCGAACATCGTCAACGCACCGCGCGGGTTCCCGCGCCGCGCGTGCTCCAGCGCGACCGCGCACTGGATCAATCCCTGCACGAACTGTTTGCGTTCGCCGTCGTCCAGCGTGTGCCACAGCGCTTCCCAGACTTCATGCGCCTCGAACCATTCGCCGGCGTTGAACCGCGCGACGCCTTCACGAAAGAGGCGCGCCTGCTCCTGCGGATCGGGCTCGGCGGGCGAGGGGTGGTGCATGGCGGTCGGACGGGGGCCATCATAGTCGGTTGAACCAGGCGGGAATAATGCGGTCGACGGTGGTGTTGACCGGGCAGAATGTGGAGAATCACGGCATGAGCCAGACCATCCCTCTTCCACAGGCCGCACGGGACGGCGGAGATGCCGCGGGCGGCGGCGACCGCTTCGGCGCCCGTCTCGCCGCGGACGGACAGACGCTCGAACGCGCGAGCCTGTCCACGCTGCAACTGAATCTCGGGAAGATGTGCAACCTCGCGTGTCACCACTGCCACGTCGAGGCCGGCCCGAAGCGCACCGAGATCATGACCTGGCCGACGATGCAGCGCATCCTCGAATGGATCGATCGCCATCAGAGCGAGCATACGATCGCGGTGGCGGACCTGACCGGCGGGGCGCCTGAGATGAACCCGCATTTTCGCGAGCTGGTCGCGGCGCTGCGCGAGCGCGGGATTCACGTGCTCGATCGCTCGAACCTGACGATTCTGCTTGATCCGGGATACGAGGATCTGCCGGGCTTTCTCGCGGCGCACGGCGTGGAGATCGTCGCGTCGCTGCCGTGCTACATGCAGGAGAACGTGGACAAGCAGCGCGGCAAGGGAGTGTTTCACGATTCGCTCGCTGCGCTGGAGAAGTTGAACGCGGTCGGCTACGGGCGCGCGGGCAGCGGACTGCGCCTCGACCTGGTCTACAACCCGGTGGGCTATGGCTTGCCGCCGGCACAGCAGGAGCTGGAACAGGCGTACAAGCAGCATCTCCGGGGTGAGTTCGGCATCGAGTTCGATCGGCTGTGGACGATCACGAACATGCCGATCAAGCGCTTCGAGCACGCGCTGCGGCGCGACGGCCAGTATGAAACGTACATGCGCAAGCTGGAGGACGCACACAACGCGTGCAACGTCGAGCAGGTGATGTGCCGGTCCCTGGTGAGCGTGGGTTGGCAGGGCGCGGTGTACGAT
>JBMCXL010000413.1:0-2939 GCA_048621015.1 Phycisphaeraceae bacterium | reverse complement strand
GCCTGATCCGCCTGCGTCATATTCGGCCGCGCCTCCTACCCGCGGCGCTGGGGCTGCGCTCGGAGAACGCGGCACACCGCATTGCGGTGGAATGGGAACAGGACGGCGACGTCCGCGAAGGGGTCTATATCCCCCGACGTGACACCGACTCGTGCCTGAACACGGTCGCCGGCGGGCGCGTCTTCCCGGGCGTTCACCACCGTGCCCGCTTCGATGTGCGGGAGACGCCGCAGCGCTTCGAGATCCACATGCGCAGTCGCGATGAAGAGACGTGGCTGGACGTTCTGGCACACGCAACCAATGCGTTGCCGGATACCTCCGTCTTCGATTCGGTGCAGACCGCCTCTGCCTTCTTCGAGGCCGGCTCACTCGGATATTCCGCGACCGAGGCGGGGCAGAAGTTCGATGGCATCGAGCTGCGCTGCCGCAACTGGCATGTCGAGCCGTTGTCGGTCGAACACGTTGCCTCGAGCTTTTTCAGTGCTCGCACACGTTTCGATGAAAATGAAGTGATCTTCGACCATGCCCTGCTGATGCGCGGCATCGAGCACGAGTGGCATGCCCGGGAGCCGTTGTACTGCGGCGATGCGGCCCTGGTGTGAGCGACAAGCAATTTTGACGCCGGGTGCCACACAGCACGCCGAAGGCTGCTGTGTGTTCGCCGGTGAAAGCACACAGCACCCTGTCGGGATGCTGTGTGGCACCCGATCGATGTATGGATGGTGCGCTAGGGAGCCGTGGGGCCGGCGGCGCGGTTGGCGGAGGGGGTGGCGAGGTGGCGGTGAAGGAAATCATAGGCTGCGCGGCGCGCGTCCTCGGGGAAGCTGTGCTCGCAATCGGGGTGGACGGCTTCGAGTTGGCCAGGACCGAACCGCGACTCGACCTGCGCCAGCGTGGCGCGCACCCCTTCGATGCGCATGAAGTCGCGCAAGGGGGCGTTGATGAACACCGGGCGCGGGGCGATGCTGGCGAGCACATCGTCAAAGTCGAACGGCATGTTCTCCGCGCGGCGATGAAAGCGCTCCGCGATCCATGGCATGTAACCGCGATGGCTCCAATCGCTGAGATCGCCCGGCTCGCCGCGCCCTTCATTGTCGTTCCACGCGAAAGCATTGAACCCGCAACTGCTGACCACCGCCGCGACACGCGGATCGAACGCGGCGAGAAACAGCGCATTGTGCGCGCCCAGTGAATGGCCGATGCAACCGACGCGCGCCGCGTCCACATCGGGCAGGCGGATCAGCACATCGAGCGCCACGCTGTGGTTCCAGATGCCTTTCATGGTCGCGCTGGCGTAGCCGAGGGCGTACGGATCGGTGGTGTAGCTGTTGTAGCGCGGATAGTCCGGCGCGAGACAGACGAAACCTTGCCGGGCAAGCTCCAGCGCGTAGTGCAGGTCTTCACGGCCCGCCAGCCCCGCCGGCTCATCCTTGCCGACGCGGGTGGTCTGATGCAGACAGAGCATCGCCGGCCGTTCACGGTCTCCACCTGGCGCTTGCGCCGCCTCCAGCCACCATGCCGAGCACCAGTCCGTGACCTTCCCGCGCCCGTCGCGCTCGACGGCGAACCGCACGTTGCGCCGCACCACATCACGATCACGGTGCTCCTCCAGCACATCCCACAAAGGCGCCAGTCGCCTTGTCCCCTCGGGCAACGGCCCCATGGCCAACTGCATGCGGCGCAGCGCATCGAGCCGAGGCGCGGGCTGCTTGGCGTTGTCAGGAAGGTGAAGGATCGGCGGCATCGGAAAAGGATCGCATGCGGCAGTCCGGCGTGAACAGGCAGGGCATTCAACCGGCTGCCGAGGTGTAGAGCCCTGCCCCTTTCATTGCAGCGCGCGTCCCGTGCGTTCGCGTACGGCGCGCTGCTTCCCCGTCACATGTGAATCGTGCGCTTCGCCACGCCGAACGCCGCTTCGCGGACGGCTTCGCTGAGCGTGGGATGGGCGTGGCAGGTGCGGGCGATGTCTTCGCTCGAAGCGCCGAATTCCATGGCGGCGGCGCATTCGGCGATGAGGTCGCCGGCGCGCGGGCCGAGGATGTGCACGCCGAGGACGCGGTCGGTGGTGGCGTCGGCGAGGATCTTCACCTGGCCGTCGGTCTGCTCCAGCGCGCGGGCGCGGCCGTTGGCGATGAAAGGGAAGGTGCCCTTGTTGTATTCGGTGCCGGCTTCCTTCAGTTCGTCCTCCGTCTTGCCGACCGAAGCGATCTCGGGGTGGGTGTAGACGATGGCGGGGATGGCGTTGTAGTTCACGTGGCCGACGCCGGTGGCGAGCTTTTCGACCACGGCGACGCCTTCGTCTTCCGCCTTGTGCGCGAGCATCGGGCCGGGGATGACGTCGCCGATGGCATAGATGCCGTCGACGCTGGTCTTGTAATTTTCATCGACCTGGATGAAACCGCGGTCGGTGAGCTTGACGCCGAGCTTGTCGAGGTTGAGCCCGTCGGTGTTGGGCTTGCGGCCGACGGCGACGAGCACGCGGTCGGCTTCGACGGGGTCACCGCCCTCAAGCTCGACCTTCACGCTGTTTTTGTTCTTTTTCACGCCGGTGACGCGCGCGCCGAGCTTGAAGTTGAGGCCCTGCTTCTTGAACAGCTTGTGCGCCTGCTGGGCCGTTTCGCTGTCCATGCCGGGCAGGATGCGATCGAGGTATTCGAGGACGGTGACCTCGCTGCCCAGCCGTCGCCAGACGCTGCCCATTTCGATGCCGATGTAGCCGCCGCCGATGACGGCGAGTTTCTTGGGCACCTCGTTAAAGGCGAGTCCTTCGACGTTCGCGCCGATGCGGTCGCCGTCGAGCTCGATGCCCGGCAGCGTCGCGGGGTTGGAGCCGGTGGCGATGAGGATGCGCTCGGCTTCGATGGTTTCCTGCTGATTGTTGCCTTTCGTAACCGTCACCTTGCCGGGCGCGTCGATCGAGGCCGTGCCCTTGTACTGCG
>JBMCXL010000412.1:0-2958 GCA_048621015.1 Phycisphaeraceae bacterium | reverse complement strand
CGCTGGCCACGTGCGCCGCGCCGTGCTTGCTGCCCCACTGCTTTTTGCCCTTGAGATTCGTGCGAATGATGCCCCAGCCCGCCTCCGCGTGATGCCAGGCCAGGACCATGTGATCGCCCGCGGCGGCGACGGTGGTCGGCTCGCTGTGATCGGCGCCCCAGCCGCCGGTGTTGTCCGGCAGCTTGTAAGGCGGTTGACCGGAGTTGTGCACGCTGAGGACGAACTCTGTCTCAATTGGATCGTGCACCAGCCCGCGCCAGGTGTACGTGCCGGGATCGATCGGCTCGCCCAGTTCATTCAATCCGTCCCACCGTTCGATGACGCTCCCCGCCTCGCGCGCCGCCTGGGCCGCGATCTGGCGCACCAGTTCGCCGCGCTGGTCGTACAGCCCGAGCGTCACTTCGCCCGAGGTGGGCAACTCGTACTCAAACTTCAGCGGCAGCGGTTTCTCCGGCGTGGCGCCCTGCTCGACCATCGCGCGCGGCAGATCGTTGCGGTCGGTGAAGATGAACTTGCCCCAGCAACGCGCGGTCTGGTACGGAAAACCCGGGCGTGACATCACGTCGTACGCCCAGCCCGCGCCGCCACGGGTCTTCAACCCATCGGGACGCGACCAGTTGACCTGAAGATTGCCCGCCACCAGGTCGCCTTCCCCCGGCGGATTGTCCGCGCCCATCGTGGACCACGGAATGCGATACTCAAACGTGTAGCCCGCGCCATCCTCGTGCTCGCGGTAGGCGCCATCGAACTCGTCCTGCGGCACCACGCCCTTCGGCCAGCCCTCCGGTTTGCGGTAGGCCATCGTGTGCTGGATCTGAAGGTTCGCTTCTTCACGATCGGTGTAGTACCACAGCAGCAGATGTGTCAGCGGCTCGTCGGTGCCGGGCTCGTCGCCATATGTGTTGTCCGTCGCCGGCCAACCCATCGACCGGTCCGGCGCGATGCGGATCTGGCATGCGTCGGCGTCCCACGCCCGGTCGCCGTCCACCTTCGGATCGTGACGGTTCATCATGGGCGTGTTGTCCAGCACCTCGCCGGCGACGTAGAGCGCTTCCTCGTCGTACATCATCGACAGACGCGCGCTCTGCATGGCGCTGGTCGCCTTGGCCGCATAGAGCTCGATCGTCGGCGAGCGGTCCCAGTCGTCGAGCTTGCCGTCGATTGTCACTTTGCCGGGCGTGGGCACGACGAACGCGCGCTCGTGCCGGCCCCAGGCGCCTTCCTCCGCCCGCGCCAGCGTGGGCGGCATCAGCAACGACGTGAGAAGCAGCAGCGACATGGGAATTGCGCGCGGACGCATATGACATTTCATCAGACGCTCCAGGTTGAAACCGTTTGTGTTCCTGTCCATGATGAAGCCCGGGACCGACCGTTTCCGAACTTCACCGCTCGAATTCGAATGAGTGCAACAGCACGATGTGAGCGTGATCGGGGTGCCCCGTGCTGTTCACGACGTACAGATCATGCACGCCGGCGACGTCCTCGCCGACGCTGACCGTGCGCTCGGGCATTCCCTTGCTCCGGTCATGCATTGCGAATGTCGCGATCGTTCGGCCATCGGGGCTGCCGAGCCGGAATGCGAGCGTGACGTCGTATTCGGCGTTGCCGCTGGGTCGGCCTCGGGCGCGGACGCGCAGGCGTGAGACGCCGTCGCCGAAGTCGATGCGCCGGTAGCCCAGGTACGCGCCCGATTTGCCGAACCCGCGCTGGCGCAGGCCCCAGATCCGATCGACGAGCCGGCCGGCGGCGTACCGGGGTGTGATCTCACCCGACTGCACGTCGAAGCTGCCCGCGTTGATGCGCGCGGTGGCCGGCCGCGGATCGGGCGTCTCGATGGTGTCGAGGCCGGCTGGGTAGAGGTAGCGCTGGGGGATGCGCTCCCGGTCGACGCTGAACGACTCCCAGTTCAGACTGCACACCGGATGCTCGCGTATGGTGTGGTAATCGAGCTGCACGGTGTAGCGCTCGCCGGCGCGCAGCTCGATCGGCTCGGTCTCCCATCGCTCGCGCATCTGGTTCCAGGCGAAGATGCGCTGCTTTCCGTCGATCCAGAGGCGCACGGCGCCGCGCGTGTAGATGGAGAAGGTGAACGTTTCGGTCAGCGGCGCCTCGATCTCGCCGGTCCAGCGCACGGCGAAATTGGTGTTTACATCCAACGGCTCGACACCATCGGACCAGTCGTAGGCCGGGCCCTGGCGGAAGCCGTTGAGCACGCCGTTGTAGCCATCTTCGCCGCGCGGGATGCCGTGCCAGATTTGCGTGTCGATGCGCTCAGCGTCAGGCGTGCCCCCCAGGTCGCTACCGTTGTAGTAGGCGGCGCGCAAGCCTTCGCCCTCGGCCTGCGCGTGAGGCGGCGTGTCGGCAATCTTGACCGTGCCGCTTTCGCGCTGCCAGCCGTCCCAGCCGCGGATTCTGTAGACGGGCGAGCTGTTGCGGCCCTGCGTGAACCAGTAGACGATGCCGTCGTCGGCCTGAAACACCCGGCCGCCGGAGGCGTTGTCGCTGGTGGTGATCGCCTCGTTGCCTTCGCCATCGCGCCACCAGCTATAAACAGTATCCGGCAGGCCATCGTCGGCGCGGCGGTCGAAGAAGCTGCCGGCATAGAGGCCGTCTTCGGTCCACGCCATCGCGAGCGTCTCGACGCGGTCGGCGAGGATGACGGTGCCGTGCGCTTCGCCGATGATGCCGGCCGGCTCGTGGATCTGGCCCGGCGGTGTGCTGCCCGGATTGGGCCCGAGCCCGCCGTGGATCGCGTGCCGGCCGACCTGCCATTGCAGGTTGCCGTCGGCGTCCCATTTGGCGAGGCGCGCGAGGCTGCCGTAGATGGTGGGCCAGGACGCGCCGTGCAGCTCGGGCTTGGCGAGATAACCGGCGTAGTAGTCGCCCGCGGCGCTTTGGAACACGTGCAGGCGCGCCGCGACGATCGAGGGCACGGGCAACCTGGCCACGCGCGTGTCA
>JBMCXL010000411.1:0-2974 GCA_048621015.1 Phycisphaeraceae bacterium | reverse complement strand
CCCCAGCGAGCCGCGACGCGCGGGGACGCTTTGCTACAATGGTGTGCTTGATCGCCTCACAAGGGAATCGCCCATGCCGCGCCAAATGACCATGACCGAGAAGATCATCGCCGCCCATGCCTGCGACGGCCGCGATGATGTCCGCCCCGGCGAGAACGTCTGGGTCAACGTCGACGTCCTCATGACCCACGACGTCTGCGGCCCCGGCACCATCGGCATCTTCAAGGAGCAGTTCGGCAAGGACGCCAAGGTCTGGGACAAGTCGCGCGTCGTCATCATCCCCGACCATTACATCTTCACCGCCGACGAGAAGTGCCACCGCAACATCCAGATCCTGCGCGACTTCGTCAGCGAGCAGGGCCTGCCCTACTACTACGACCCCGACTTTTTGAATACAGCCCAGGGCTCGGGCTTCCCCAACCCCTACCGCGATCCGACGCAGACCAAGTACAAGGGCGTCTGCCACAAGGCCCTGCCCGAAGAAGGCCACATCCGCCCCGGCGAGATCATGCTCGGCACCGACAGCCACTCCTGCACCGCCGGCGCGTTCGGCCAGATCGCCACCGGCGTGGGCAACACCGACGCCGCCTTCACCATGGGCACCGGCAAGACTTGGCTCAAGGTGCCGCCCACCATGAAGTTCGCCTTCCACGGCGAAATCCCGCCGTACCTCACCGCGAAAGACCTCATCCTCGCGGTCATCGGCGACATCACCGTCTCCGGCGGCACCTACAAAACGCTCTACTTCGCCGGCGACGGCATTCGCTCGCTCACCCTCGAAGACCGCATGACGCTGACCAACATGGTCATCGAAGCCGGCGGCAAGAACGGCGTGTGCGACGTCGATGAAAAGACGCTCGATTACGTGCGCCACCGCAGCAACCGCGACGACTGGACCGTCCACGAAGACGACCCCGGCGCCGAATACATCTACGAGAACGCGTGGGATCTCGCGAAGCTCGAACCGCTCGTGGCGAAACCGTTCAGCCCCGACAACACCGACACCGCGCACAACTGCCGCGACGTCAAGCTCGACCAGGCGTACATCGGCTCGTGCACCGGCGGCAAGATCACCGACATGATCTTCGCCGCCAACATCCTCGAAGACCGCGAAGTCAAGATCCCGACGTATGTCGTGCCCGGCTCCACGGAAGTGCACGCTGACATGAAGCGCCTCAATATCCACGGCGAACCGGCGCAGCCCGGCGAGCGCAACATCGAACAGGTCCTGCGCGACGCCGGCTGCCTGCTCAGCGCCTCAAGCTGCGCCGCGTGTCTCGGCGGCCCGGTCGACACGTTCGGCCGGCTGAACGAGCCCAAGACGTGCATCAGCACGACCAACCGCAACTTCCCCGGCCGCATGGGCCACAAGGACGCCGGCGTCTATCTCGCCTCCCCGCTGACCGCCGCCGCCTCCGCCCTCACCGGCCACATCACCGACCCGCGCGACTACGTCACCGAGCGCATCGCCACCGGCACCGCCGGCGTGGTGTGATCGGCGGCGAAGATCAGCGCGCCTCGGTCAGTGCACGGCTGGAAGGAACGCAGATAAACGCAGATGCGCCGCGAATGCACGCGGATGTGGATTGGAGCGCCAAACAGTAGGATTCATCTGCGTTCTTGTAATCGGTTCATGTCGCCAGTGAAAGGCCACGCCCATGGCACGCTTCGTGAAGATCGCTTCGGTCATGATGCAGGACATGCCGCCGCGCGGCGCAGCCGACGCGCACGCACGCTCGCTCGAAGCGCTGCAGCGACATACCGGCGAACTGGCGGACCTGGGCCTGGACCTGGTCGTCTTCTCCGAAGAGGTCGAGGCGGTCGCTCAGCCCCAGCTCGATCTGGCCGAGCAGCTCGACGCGCCCGGCCCGTTCCTCCAGGCCTATCAGTCTTTCGCCAAAGCGCAGCGCTGCACCGTCGCCGGCTCCGTGAAGCTGCGCGAGGGCGACAAGGTTTACAACAGCATCGCCTACATCGGACCCGACGGCGCGATCCTCGGCGCGTACCACAAGACGTTTCTCACCCTCGGCGAGCTGGAGCGCGGCCTGTCACCGGGCGAAGGCGCGGTCGTCGTCGACACGCCCGCCGGCCGCCTCGGCGGGGCGATCTGCTATGACCTGAACTTCACCGAGCTGGCCGATCAATACGCCGCGCTGCGCCCCGACATCCTCACCTTCGCCAGCGCCTACCACGGCGGGCTCATGCAGGGCTGGTGGGCCTACCGCTGCCGCGCGTATTTCGTCTCCGCCCTGCACTTCCACGGCGGCGGCGTGCTCAACCCCTACGGCGAGCCGCTGGCGCTGAACGACTGCTACACCACCCACGCCACCGCCACCGTCAACCTCGACCGCGTGATGGTGCACCTGGACTACAACCGCGACAAGTTCCTCGACATCCGCCGGCAGTACCGCGACCGCATCGACCTCCACATCCCCGCCAACGTCGGCTCGGCGCTGCTCACCAGCCGCGCGGACGACCTCACCGCGATGGACGTCGTGCGCGAGTACGAACTCGAACTGCTCGACGACTACTTCGCCCGCGCCCGCGCGGCGAACGGCGAAGCGCGCGGCCACACGCTCGAGCTCGCGCCGCTGCGCGCCTGACCAGGCCCGGGCAGAGCGACCGCAGGGAGCGCCGCCCGGGGTATGAGGCGCCCGCATCAACCGCCGATGCACGCAGATAAACGCGGATAAGAATCAAAAATAAAAACGACATCCGCGTTCATCTGCGCGCCATCTGCGTTGATCTGCGGTCCTGTGCGGCGCTCATTGACCATCCACGCGAAACCCCGGGCGGCGCTCCTTTCAGTCGCTCTGCCCGGGCTTGGCATCACCCCCCTGCTCGGCGAGCCACTGGAGAAACCGCTGAATGCGCTGCTCGTGGCCGCGGTCGGTGGGTTGGTAATACGTCTTGTCCACGCCGAGGTAATCCTGCTCGACGTAGCCGGTGGGGCTGTCGTGGGCGTACTGATACC
>JBMCXL010000410.1:0-2979 GCA_048621015.1 Phycisphaeraceae bacterium | reverse complement strand
CCTCATCATCCTCGCCGTCGGTGGCGACGGCCGCCTCGTCGGGGTCGAACGCTTCGGTCCCGCCGACGCCGCCGGCGTCCTCATCGATCACGAGCGGCTCATCGTGACGTCGCCTGCGCTTGCGTTCGGTGCGGCCGGCGGCGGCATCGGCCGTGTCCGCGCCGCGCCGCCACGGCACGCGCAGCGACGCCATGCGCCCCGCCACGCCGGCAAGCGCCGGGCGCGGCACGTGCTTGACCGCGCCCAGCGCCATGAGGCAGCGTCCCAGGGCGCGCGGCAAGACCAGCACCAGCTCGTCCACCGCGAGCAGCGCGCCGATCCAGAACGTCACGAACAGGATCACCGCCGTGCCCGGCCGGGCGAAGCGCGCGGTGAGCTGGTCGTTGGCCAGCACCGCCAGCCACCCGCCGGGCGCGCCGGGCGTGCGCGCTTCGCTGGCGAGCATCAGCGGCGAGCCGAGCTCGGCGATCGCGCTGATCGTCAAGGCCATGACCACGATGCCGACGGCGCGCAGCGGAAGCTGGGCGATCGTGCGCCGGCGCGCGGTGGTGACAAGGTACGCCGCCACGGCCGCGATGATGAGCCACGCGCCGGGGCCGAGCATGAAGTAGACCTGGTGCGCCACGTGAGCGCCGAACGCGCCGATGAGGTTCTGCGGCGGATCGTTCGGCACGCCGTGCGCGGGCGCGGGCGGGTCGGCGGGGTGGTAGCTGGCCAGCGCCACGACGAGCAGCAGCCAGACGCCGGCGAGCAGGACCCAGGCGATGGCACGGTACGTCGCGAGGGGATCGTCAGTGGTGGGATTTGCGTTTTTGGATTTGCGTTTGGCCATGGCAATGCGCTGTGGTGGGCGGGTGGTTGAACTTATCGGAATCGGCAGGGGCGGCGCACAACGGCCGCGCCGCATGGGGTTACATCGGTCGATGGTGGGATGCGCCGACAATTATACCCGTGAGGCCCGCGCAGCCGGCACACATCCCCTCTCCCGCTGGGAGAGGGAAAGGGAGAGGGGATCAGCAGCGATCGGGCGCCTACATCGGGCGGAACGTCCAGCGAACCACATGAGCGCATGGATGGAAAGCCGGCCGCGAAGAGGCACAAGAAGCGCAAGAGGAGTTTGAAATGTTCTCTTATTCCTGCGCCTCTTGTGCCTCTTTGCGGCTATCTTCGGCTGCGATGCGCGGCAGATGCCCGGTCGACGGCGATCCCCTCACCCGCCTCGTTGACTTTTTCACGCGAATGTTGCGTTGCCTGCTCGGCACCCTCTCCCGGGGGGAGAGGGTTTGGGCCATGCGCTATTTTTCAGCGCCGGCGCTGCGCAGGGCGTCGAGCATCTCTTCCAAAGACGTGAGCTTCACGCGCGGGCGGCCGAGCGCTTCGCCGCGCGATGTCTCGTGTGCATCGAGCTGCTTCCAATCCTCGTACGAGAAAAGGTCCGCCTGCCGTTCGCGGATGACCTGATCGATCGTCGCGGGGTCCGGTGATGCGGGATCGAGCACGTCGCCCGCTTCCAGGTCGGCGAGCATCCGCTTGACCGTCTCCTCGGCGTCGGGCTTGTTCGTGCCGATGAGACCGGTCGGCCCGCGCTTGATCCAGCCGGCGGCGTATTCACCGAGAATACCCGCGCTGGTTTCGGGATCGATGACGCGCCCCTGCTCGTTGGGAATCACGCCGCGCTTCGCGTCGAACGGCACGCCCTTCAGCGGCACGCCGTGATAACCGATCGAGCGGAAGACCATGCCCACGTCCAGCGTCTCGTAATGGTCGGTCGCGCGCGGGCGCAGGCCGCCGTCGTCGGTGCGGTACAGCTCGTTGCGCACGATCTTCATGCCGCCGACGCCGCCTTGCCCATCGTCGATCAACTCCACGGGCGAGACGAGAAAGCGCATCGTCAGCGTGCGCGACTTCTGCACCGGCCCGGTGTTCGCATAACCCTGAAGCACCTCCAGCTTCTGCTGTATCGTGCGGTCGGGGTTCGCTTCGAGGTCCGCTTTACTCAACTCATCGAGCTCGACTTCCTCGGACAGCGTGCGCACCTCGGCATCGGGCAGCTTGCCCAGCTCCTTGATCTCCTGCACGGAGAACGCCGCCTGCGCCGGACCGCGCCGGCCGAGCATGTAGACCTCTTTCACGTTGCTCTTGCGGAACGCCTCCAGCGCATAATCGGCGATGTCAGTCTGCGCCAGGTTGTCGGCGCTGTGGCAGAGCAGCCGGCAGACGTCCACCGCGACGTTGCCGACGCCGATGACCGCGATCTTTTCGTGCGAGAGATCGAACTCGAGGTGGCGGTAATCGGGATGGCCGTTGTACCAGGCGACAAAGTCGGTGGCGGGGTGGGAGCGCTGCAGGTCTTCGCCGGGGATGTTGAGCTTGCGGTCGGTCT
Organism: Phycisphaeraceae bacterium; assembly: GCA_048621015.1. GTDB lineage: Bacteria > Planctomycetota > Phycisphaerae > Phycisphaerales > Phycisphaeraceae > JBMCXL01. The sequence continues at coordinate 596 of JBMCXL010000410.1, read as the reverse complement.
GGGCGCCGGTGGTGTAGACGATCTGGTGGTAGTGCTGCTTGAGGTCGGCATTGGTGATGTGCGTGCCGCACTCGACGTTGCCAAAGAAGCGGAAGCCGTGCTTGCCGGCGACTTTCTCGAAGACGCGGCTGACCATCTTGATCTTCTGGTGATCGGGCGCGACGCCGTGGCGCACGAGGCCGAAGGGGGTCGGCAGGCGGTCGAACATGTCGACCTCGACGGCGAGCTCTTTTTGCTTGAGCAGATGATCGGCGACGTAGAAGCCCGCGGGCCCGGCGCCGATGATCGCCACGCGGAGCGGTTGCTTTTCGGTGCCGATGGTCATGGCGTTCCTTCGAGAATTGAGCTGGCGTGCATGAGAATCGGGGAACCGCGATCCTACTCGCCTCGCAAGGGTGAGTCCAACCTTTCCACACCCATCCACCAGCCGCCACAGCGAGCCGGGCCGTCCTCGGCCCGGGCATCTCCAGCGACCAACCGGCGCCGCATTGGTGTTCAAGCTGTCCGGTCCGGGGACGGCCCGGCTCGCGGCCGCCCCGCTCGCCGCGGGCTGCTACCATAGCCCCCTATGGATCGCATCCTCGGCCAGGACCGCG
>JBMCXL010000409.1:0-2983 GCA_048621015.1 Phycisphaeraceae bacterium | reverse complement strand
CGAGGAAGTTGGCGGGCTCGCCGCCGAAGTGCTTGATGATGTCCATGGTGGCCATCGCCAGGCCGGCGCCGTTGACGAGGCAGCCGATGTTGCCGTCGAGCTGAATGAAGTTGAGGCCATGCTCGCTGGCGCGGCGCTCCGACTCGGGCGTCTCGGCATAATCCTCCAGCGCGGCGATGTCCTTGTGGCGGAACAGGGCGTTGTCGTCGAAGTTGATCTTCGCATCGATCGCGAGCACGCGGCCGTCGGGGTTGTCCTTGTCGGCCGGCGTGACCACCAGCGGGTTGATTTCGGCCAGGCTCGCATCGGTGTCGAGAAACAGCTTCGACAGCTTCGTCATGACAGCCATCGCCTGCTTGATCTGCTGCCCCTTGAAGCCCAGCCCGAACGCCAGCTTCCGCGCCTGGTAGGCCTTCAGCCCCGTCTCCGGGTTCACCGGCTCGCGCAGGATCGCGTCGGGATTGGTCCTGGCGACCTCCTCGATCTCCACGCCGCCCTCGGCCGAGGCGACCATCACCGGCACACCCAGCGCGCGGTCCACCGCGATCGCCAGGTAATACTCTTTTTCGATGTCCACGCCCGCCGCGATCAGCAGCTTGTTGACCGGTACGCCCTCCGGCCCGGTCTGGTGCGTGACCAGCGGCTTGGCGAGGATCGTCTTCGCCGCGTCCGCCGCCTCGTCCGCCGACTTGACCAGCTTCACGCCGCCCGCCTTGCCGCGCCCGCCGGCGTGGACCTGGGCCTTGACCACGCCCAGCTTCACCTGCTCCTGCTCGGTGATCCTGCGGTAGGCATCGGCCGCTTCGTCGGCCTTGTCGATGACGACGGCCGCCGGGACGGGGATGCCGAATTGCTCCATCAGCTCGCGCGACTGGTATTCGTGAATCTTCATGGGCGGTTTCTGTGTGTGGGCAGTGTGGGCGTGCGGGTCCGTTCAGTGGGATTGAGGATCATAATGCGGCACGGCGCCGAGGCCAAGCGGCCGCGCTGCGGGGCGCCCTGCATAACCCGCCGCCACCGGGGGCGCGGCGGCGCTCGGAGGTACGTGACCGCCGCGCTGTTCACCCCATGTCCGACCGATCCACGCCCTCCTGCGCTGCCGCGACGATGCCCGTGCCGAAGCCGCCGGCCTGCAGTTCGCTCAACTGCTCGGGCGTGCACAGCAGTTCGGCGCGGCGCCAGAGCCAGTCGGCGAGTTCGCGCTGGTGGGTCTGCGTGGCGGCGGTCGCGAGGATGGCGTGCATCGCGCCGCACTGGGGCGTGGGCATGATCTCGGCGAGCTGGATCTTCTGGTGGTGGCGCGCCAGCGCGCTGTCGTGGTAGCCGCAGGTCACCTCGTAGCGCGTCTGCAGCGCGAGGCGCTGGAGTGCCTCGATCAGCGAGACGCGCATGTGGTGCAACTGGTGCAGCGCGTGGTAGGCGCTGACCAGGTCGCCGCGCTCCAGCGCCGCCTCGGCAAGCATGAGCAGCAGGTGCGCCCGCGCGTGGCGCGCCGGCCCGAGCCGATGGCGCAGCACCGCCGCGCAGATCGCCAACGATTCATCGAAGCGCTGCTGACGGTGGCGCAATCCCGCGAGCCGATCGTAGAGCATGAGGCGCACCCAGCCCAGCAGCGGGCGCGTGCGCAGCAGCTCGGCAATGCGCGGCTCGGCGTGTTGCGGCTCGGCCTCGACCATCGCCGCGAGCTGCGGCAGCTCGCGCGAGATGCGCGCGCTGCTGAGGTTCAGCACCAGCCACACACCCACCGCTGCCGCCAGCGCGAGTACGCCCAGTGTCACCACGTTCGCGTCGAACAGCGAGTAGATGCCCACCAGCGCAGCCACGGCGGCGATCACCGCGCCCCAGCGCAGCGCCAGGTCCGTCGCCAGCTCGCGCTCGAGCCGGCGCGGCTCGAACGGCGGAATCACGGGCAGCGCGGCTTCCGGCGCTTCGGTGTCGCTTTCCTCGCGGGAAAGTTCGGATTGTGGGGCGTCTTCTGTCACGCGTGGTCTGTTGTCGGTGCGGTCGTTTTCACGCCGGGTGGGAGGTTTGGCGCAGGTCCGGTTTTCGCGCGTCAATCCGGACCTTCGCTCCTTGCGTCGCTGCGGTCCGGCGTGGGCGGGTTTGCGGTGTGGCGCAGGGCGGTGAGTTCGGGATAACGGTCCAGCAGCGCTGCTTCGGGCAGCAGAGTGGTCGCGCGGTTCCACCAGAGCTGCACCTGCGCGCGGCGGCCGGTCTCGTCGCGTTCGCTGCGGTCCTCGCGGTGACACAGCGCCAGCAGCGCGTGACCGTAACCCGCTTCGACGCCGAGCGGGCGCAGCTCCTCCAGCAGCCGGTCGGCGCGGTCGAGCGGGTCGGTGTAGTGGTGGGTGCGCGTGGCCTGGGTCAGCTCGGCGAGGCGCACGGTCGCGCCGATGGTGGTGTGCGCGTACGGGCCGACGACGTTGCGCAACTGGCGCAGCGTGTCGTCGGCGTCGGCGAGACGGTCGCCGTGCAGCGCGGCCAGCGCGCGGTGGGCGCGCAGCTGGATCGCGCCGGGGTATTCGTGCGGCAGGTGTTCGAGCAGGCCGTCGTAGCCGACGATCGCGGCGTCGTAGGCTTTCAACTGGTGCAGGCATTGCGACAGCAGCGCGACGCAGCGGATGTAGAGCGTGGGCTGGTGCGTGAGGCGCGGCACGAGCGTCCACGCGCGGCGCAGCCCTTCGGGGTAGCGGCGGAGCATGCTCAGCTCCTGCACGCGCGTCGTGCGCTGCTCCAGCCCGCGCGCCCCGCGCACGCGCACGACCAGGTAGAGGAACACGCCCAGCAGCGCGGCCCACGGCAGGACCATCGCCCAGATGTTGCCGAGCAGAATCGCCACGACCAGCGCCGCGATCATCACGATCAGCGGCGCGCGGGCGGTCCAGCGCGACGGGGGGCGCGGCGGGTGACGCTGAAGGTGCGCGGCGAGTTGCTCGGGGGTCGGCGGTGTGAAGTCGGCCACGGGGACATGGTAGCGGCAGGG
>JBMCXL010000408.1:0-2999 GCA_048621015.1 Phycisphaeraceae bacterium | reverse complement strand
GCTGTTGTGCGGATGCTCGCCACGGGGAAACAGCGACCAGTGTAGTCCCGCAAGCTGCGGTGACACGAGCCACCTCAACCTCGCGCGCGACACCTTTCAACATGATCATCGCCTTCGACATCGACGACACGATCACGCGGTATCCGCCGTTCTTCGCCCTGCTCAGCCGATCGCTGGTCGATGCCGGCCATCGCGTGCTCATCATCACCTTTCGCGACGATCCAGAGGTCACCGCGACCGATCTGCGGAACTGGGGCGTGGCCTACCACGAGCTGATCTGCTGGTCGGTGCAGGCCAGCGATCTGGCGGACGTGGATGCGTGGAAGGCGACGGTCTGCCGCGAGCACGGGGTCGAGGTGTTCTTCGAGGACGATCCCGATGTACTGGCCCACGTTGACGCCGCGACCGTCTGCTTCATGCCCTTCGATCCGGCAGCCCGCGTCGCAAGGTAGCGTGTGAACACGCTGCGGTCGCTCTATACGAGCGATCCGATGCGCTCTCGGGCCTGCTCCCTTCGCCGCGTAACCCCGACCGAACAAGCGGTCTTCTTCATGGGGCAGCAAGACGCGGCGGACGGGCTGAACCGGGCCTCACGGCTCGAAATCGAACTAAACATTGTTTTTTTATTATTTTGCAAATGTTCTTGGTCGGCGGTCGGCCCGCGGGTAGACTCGGAGGCATGGCCACGATCCGGCAGGTCGCCGAGCTCGCGCAGGTCTCCCCGGGCACTGTTTCGCAATTGCTCAACGGCCGGGCGAAGCTCCGGCCGGAAACGCGCCGGCGCATCGAGCACGCCATCGACCGCACCGGCTACCGACGCCGACCCGCCGGCCGCCCGAGCGCGACGAACCAGCGCCACCACGTCGGAATGCTGCTCGCTGGCAAGACCTCCACGGCCCACACCATGCACCCGCTTCATCGCAGGCGGGTCAACCACCTGCGCGATGAATTGCTGGCCAACGGCGACCAGTTCAGTCTGCTGCCGGGCGGCCTGTCGCCGGAGGAGAACTGGGCCTTTTCCGACGCGATCGAATCCGGTCACGTCGATGCCGTGGTCATGGACGGCCCCAGCGAGGCGCGCGGCTACGCCCGTTGGCTGCGCGCCCGAAACATCCCGCATGTTGTCATGGATCGCACGCCTTACATGAGCGCGTTCAGTTGCGTCTGCGTCGATGCCGTGCTCGGCGGTCAACTGGCCGCCGAGCACCTGATCGAGCGCGGCCGCCGCCGGCTCGCCTTCGTCCAGCCGATCGTCGAATTCACCTGGACGCACGAGCGCCGACACGGATTCACCACCACGCTCGAGCAGCACGGCCACGAGTGCGCCGGCGTCTGGAAGATCGATCCCGACGGCCCGGAGCCCCCCTTCCAGCGCCTTTGCCGCGAGCTGCGCGAGCAGCGCGTCGACGGCGTCTTCGCCACCGGCGATAGCTTCGTCGTCATGCTCACCGATCGGCTCCAGCGGCACGGCGCGACCGTGCCCGATGACATCGCCATCGTGGGATTCGACGATCTCGGGTTGCGCAGGGCCTCGGGCCTGCGCCCCACCTCCATCGCCTACGACCTTTCCCATCTTGCCCGCGCGGTGATCCGCACGCTCAAGCAACTGATCGACGATCCGCTCACCAGCACGCTCGCCACCTATGTTCGCCCGACGCTGGCGAAACACGATACGACCTGAAGCGCGCGGCCGGTCCGCGCGCGGCACCGCGCCTGCGTTCGCACACGCGGTGAAGCTGACAATAGGAGCGCATTCATGTCTGCGATCCACCGACGAAGCCAATGCGTGCCGGGCCATGGTTTCACACTGGTCGAGCTTCTCGTGGTCATCAGCATCATCTCGCTGTTGATCGCACTTCTGCTGCCCGCGCTTCAGGCGGCGCGCGGCGCGGCGCGCACGGTCCAGTGCAAGTCGAACCTGCGGCAGATGGGTGTGGTCGCTCACGCCCGCGCGACGGACACCGGCGGGTATATCCTCGAAGGCAACGACGGCCGATTCGGGCAGGAGGTGCGCGGCTGGCAGCAGGTCAGCCACGCCCAATCGCCGACCTACTCGGAATACCTCGGCGATCCGAACCAGGATTTCTACGAGTTCGGCATCACCTGCCCCGACGTGCCGATGGAATTCGTCGGCACGCCCTACTGGAGTTTCGACACCGGTTCGACCTACGGCTTCAGCCAGTTCTGGTGGACGAACGAGACGGGCAACAATCCCTCCACGCGGAATCCCCAGCCGCTGGACCTGGCCGTGGAGCCGACCCAGGCGCTGGTGCTCGCGGAAACGACGTTCGAGGCCGGCCGGTTCAACCATCTTTATGATCGCAAGTTCAATCGCCACGGCTCGCGCGACGCGCAGCACCCGCCCGTCGCGACCATGCGCGGCAACTTTCTCTTCGCCGACGGGCACGTCACAATGGGCCACTACGCCAGCGGGGGCGACGCGTTCACCGTGCAGTTCGAATCGGGGTTCGAGCTCGACCTGCAAGTCGATGCCCAGCGCGGCCACCCCAACAAGATTCGCAGCGACATCAACTGATCGGCAGCGCGGTCGCGCTCGGTGACGAGAACGTTTCCATGTCGCAGATCAAGGGAGAGGAATTCATGAATCGGCACACACTGGGCACACACGCGGTGATCGCGGCCGTCTTTTTCGCCGTGAGCTTCGGTCTGGGCGGTGTCTGCGCGGCGGGGCAGTTGACGTATCCCGCGCTGGGCAACATCGACTTTGAGCAGGGCACGATCGAGATGTGGCTCGTGCCGCAGTTCGACACCACCGAGCGCATCGACGGGGCCTACTGGGGCCGACGCTTCTTCCAGGTGTCGCAGGACGAGGACAACCGCCTCGCGCTGATGTGGCGCATCACCGCCAACGACGACAGCCAGAACGGCGGCCCGTACGTCACCGGGCGCAGCGAAGGCGATCGCTTCGCCGCCTTCACCCGTGTCTGGCACCGCGTCGGCGTCGACGACGACGGCTGGGCGCAGGGCGAGGCCAAGCA
>JBMCXL010000407.1:0-3001 GCA_048621015.1 Phycisphaeraceae bacterium | reverse complement strand
CAGCATGGCAGACGATATTAGGACCAGACCGGTCCGATTTCAACCACGGCGGCTGTGGGTCGGCGTGGGGGGGGGCGGTTCGGGGGACAGTGAGATTTGCGCAGAGGCCGCGGAGAGCGCAGAGGCCGCAGAGGGACGGGAAATAATCAGTTTTTAAGTTAAATGGGAATGTTGGCCCTTCCACCCCGGCACTCTCCGCCCTCTCTAATCTCTCCGCGCCCTCTGCGCTCTCCGCGGCCTCTGCGCGAACCTCACTATCCCGCCACCCCCCCGTCGGCAACCCCCGCTGGCGGCCCTGCCCCGGCCGACTGCGTTTTTCGGGCGCTGCCCCCTACAAATGGGCGGTGCGATCCGATACAGTGGAGGGTCGCCCCGCACCGGCGCGGGGCGCTCTTACGCTGGCAAATCCTTGTCGGCCATGCACTTGAGAACCTCGGGAAGGCGAGCTACATGGCTGGGCTGAACACCGACACCCGCACCGACGCCGCGACTGACCCCACCGCCGTCCCGGCCGCCGAGGCGTCGGCGGCCGACGTTTCCACCCGCTACAAGACCGTGCTCCTGTTCGGCGCCCCCGGCGCGGGCAAGGGCACGCAGGGCAAGATCCTGGGCACCATCCCCGGGTTCTACCACTGCGCCTGCGGCGACGTGTTCCGCAACATCGACATCAACAGCGACCTCGGGCGCATCTTCTACGAGTACAGCTCCAAGGGCCAGCTCGTGCCCGACGACGTGACCGTGCGCATGTGGGCGGAGAACATCCGCGCGCACACCATCATCGGCCACTACAAGCCCAAGGCCGACCTGCTCGTGCTCGACGGCATCCCGCGCACGCTCGAACAGGCCAAGCTCATCGACAAGTACATCGAGGTGCTCCAGGTCGTCTACCTCTCGTGCAACGACGAGAACGCGATGTTCGAGCGCCTTCGCCGCCGCGCGCTCAAGGAGAACCGCTACGACGACGCCGACGAGAAGGTCATCCGCAAGCGCTGGGAGGTCTATGAGAAGGAGACGCAACCGGTGCTCGATCATTACCCGTCGGACATGATCGTGGAGGTCGACTCCATCGGCTCGCCGGCACGCGTGCTGCGCGACGTGCTCGACGTGGTCGTGCCCATCCAGGATGCGCACTTCGCGACGTTCGAAGAATAAGACAGTTTCAGGTTCCAAGTTTCAAGTTTCAAGTTTTCGGAGACGGCGGCGAAGCCGCCGAACCACTTGAAACTTGAAACTTGGAACTTGAAACTATCTACAAGCCGTCGCTCGCGCTGCTGACCGATCTGTACGAGCTGACCATGGCCTATGGCTATTGGAAGCTCGGACGGGCGGAAGAGCGCGCCTCGTTCACGCTCGAGTTCCGCAACATGCCGTTCGACGGCGGGTACGCCCTCGCCGCGGGGCTCGCGTATCTCGTTGATTTTCTCGATCGATTCCGCTTTGACGAGCAGGACCTGGCGTATCTCGCAACGCTCACCGGCTCCGACGGCGGTCCGCTCTTTGACGAGGCATTTCTCGACTACCTGCGGCAAATGCGCTTCACGTGCGACGTGGATGCGATGCCCGAAGGCACGGCCGCGTTCGCGCACGAGCCAATGGTGCGCGTCACCGGGCCGATCGTGCAGGCGCAGATTCTCGAGACGCCGATCCTGAACATCATCAACTTTCAGACGCTGATCGCGACCAAGGCGGCGCGCGTCTGCGAGGCGGCGCAGGGCGATCCGGTGGTCGAGTTCGGCCTGCGGCGCGCGCAGGGGATCGACGGCGGCCTCGCAGCGAGCCGGGCGAGCTTCGTCGGCGGGTGCGCCGCCACGAGCAACGTGCTCGCCGGTCGGCTGTTCGGCATCCCCGTGAAAGGCACGCACGCGCATTCGTGGGTGATGAGCTTCGACGATGAGATGACCAGCTTCGAGAAATACGTCGAGGTGATGCCGCACAACTCGATCCTGCTGGTGGACACGTATCACACGCTCGAAGGCGTGCGCCGTGCGGCGCGGGTCGGCCAGAAGATGAAAGCCCGGGGCCGCGCCCTCGCCGGCATCCGCCTCGACAGCGGCGACCTGGCGTATCTTTCCATCGAAGCGCGCAGGATCCTCGACGACCACGGCCTGACCGAGACGAAAATCCTCGCCTCCAGCGAACTGGACGAACACGTCATCACCAGCCTCAAGCAGCAGGGCGCGCAGATCGATCTCTGGGGCGTCGGCACGCGCCTCGCCACCGCTTACGATCAGCCCGCGCTCGGCGGCGTCTACAAGCTCGCGGCCATTCAGCGTGATGGCGAGACATGGGAATACACGGTGAAACTCTCCGAGCAGGCGGTGAAGGTGAACACGCCCGGCCTGCTGCAGGTGCGCCGCTACTACCAGGACGGCCTGTTCATGGCCGACATGGTCCACGACGAGAAGCTCGGCATCGCCGACCCGCCCACCATCGTCGACCCCGCCGACCCCACGCGCCAGCGGCCGATCCCGCGCGACGCGCGCCACGAGGAGCTGCTCACGCCGATCTACGATGCCGGCCGGCGCATCTATGACCTGCCCACGCTTGAGCAAAGCCAGCAGCGCGCGAAAGATCAGATGAAGGGCCTGCATCCGAGTATCCGACGGCTGCTGAATCCGCACGAATACCCGGTCGGCCTGGAGCGCTCGCTGCACGACGTGAAGCACCGCTTGATCATGCGGGCGCGCGGGGTTGGGGATTAGGGGTTGGGGGTTGGGGTTCGGTTCCGGCCGCTTGCGGCTTCGCGCGGCGTTGGAAGGTCTTCGGGCGCTGCGCGAAGCCGTGAACGGCTGCGCTTCCCGACCTTCAAGCAAGGAGTCATCATGGACGCGCTCATTGTCACCGACGTACAGAACGACTTCACCCCGGCGACTTCGACCAAGCCGGAGGGCGCGCTGGCGGTGCCCGACGGCAACGCGGTGGTGCCGATCATCAACAAGCTGATGAGCGCATTCGACATCGTCAGCGCCACGCAGGACTGGCATCCGCCGGACCACTGCTC
>JBMCXL010000406.1:0-3009 GCA_048621015.1 Phycisphaeraceae bacterium | reverse complement strand
CCCGTGTTCGCCGTGCTCAAGCGGCCGGACGAGAAATGGGTCACCGAGCACGCCTACGACCATCCCAAGTTCGTCGAGGACATCGTCCGCGACCTTGCCCTGGCACTGGAATCCGACGACCGCATCGTCTGGTACCAGGTCGCCAGCGAAAACTACGAATCGATCCACAACCACAACGCCTACGCGATCATCGAGAAAGACAAGCGGGCGGGGTGAGTGGCGGGTTTCAAGTTCCAGGTTTCAAGTTTCAAGTTGGAGAGCCGCGCAAACACCCCCCTCCCTTGAGGGAGGGGCAGGGGGAGGGTGAGAGCTGGAAGTCCGGCAGCGCCCCCTTCCGCAGCTCGTACTCGTGCTCGTAATCGTAATCGTAATCGATGCGGCATTCCGATTACGAGTACGAGCACGATTACGAGTACGAATAGAAGCCCAGGTTCAAACCAAAGCGCAGCCGATCTTCAAGCACTCACCCGCTCCCAACCTCCCCGATGTCCCGCTCCATCACGCCCATCTTCCTCTTCGCGCCGCCCGGCAGCGGGTCCACCGTCACGCAGCGCCTCCTCGGCGCGCACGAGCGCATCTGCTCGCTCGGCGAGTCGTACCTGCTGCTGCCACTCGTCTACGCGACGCGGCAGCGCGGCCTCACCGCCGAATACGATCACGCGCACGCGTGGGAAGGGCTCACGCGCTTTCTCGATCTTCTGCCGGACGGCGAGCGCGTGTATCGCCAGGCGCTGCACGATTTCGCGCAGCGCCTTTACGACCAGGCCGCCGAGCCCGGCGCGAGCTACTTTCTCGAAAAGACGCCGCGCTACGGCCTGATCGTCGAGGACATCATCGAGCTGTTCCCCGAGGCGAAGTTCCTGTTCCTGTGGCGCAACCCGCTGGCGTGCGCCGCCTCGACGATCACGCGCTGGTCCAACGGCAAGTTCAACCTGCACAAGCCCAACAACTGGCGCGATCTGTACCTGGTGATGCCCAACCTTACCGAGGCGTACCGGAAGCACCGCGACCGTGCGTGCGCGTTGCAGTACGAAACGCTGGTGAACGATCCGGCCCAGGCGCTGCGCCCGGTGTTCGATTACCTGGAGCTGCCGTTTGACGCCGCCATGGTCGAGCGCTTTCACGAGCAGCCGGCGCGCGGCACGGGCAAGGGCGATCCGGTCGCGCACTCCAGCACGCCGTTGCGCACCGCGTCGCTGGACAAGTGGAAGACCACGATGGCCAACCCGCTGCGCAAGGCGTGGTGCCGATCGTACGTGCGCTGGCTCGGGCCGGAGCGCATCAGCGCGATGGGCTACGACGCCGATGCGCTGTTGCGCGAGGTGGATGCGCTGCCGAATCGTCTGGCATACCTCGGCTCGGACGTGGGGCGCGTCATCCGCAAGGGCTGGCCGGGGCCGGCGTTCATGTCGCGGTGATGCATGCGGCAGCCGGCCGCGCGCGAGGGCGCGGGCCGTGCCTCAGCCGACCGGCTCGCACCACAGGTTGCGCAGCTTGTCCGGCCGCTCGTCGAGCAGGCGCGCCAGCGCGTCGCGGTTGATCGGCCGGTGACGTTTGCGCTCGATCAGGTGCAGCCGATACGCGCCGCGCTCCAGCACCCAGTCCACGATCTCCATCGGGTGATAGCCAAACGGCTCGGCGGTGGCGCATTGCAGCTCGACGATCAGGTGCGGCGGCGCAGCCTCGAAAAGCCCCCGCGCGCCGCGCAGGGCCGGCAACTCCGCGCCTTCCACGTCCAGCTTGATCAGTCGCACGGGACCATCCACCACGTCGTCCATGCGCACCGTCTCGGCCACCATCGGCTCGGCGCCGGTCGCGCCCGTATCGGCCGCCTCCGCGCTCTGCCGCATCGACACCTTTCCGATGCTGTTGCCGCGCTCGGTGAACAGCGTGTTCGTCCCCGCCTCGTCCCAGCAGCACTTGGGCACGATCGTGACGTTCCCCGCGTCATTGAGGCGCACATTTTCCTCCAGGCGCGCCAGCGCCGCAGGCTGCGGCTCGAAGGCATACACCGACCCTTGCGCGCCGACACACCGCGCGGCGACCAGCGTCAGCAGCCCGACGTTCGCCCCACCATCCACGAACACGTCGCCCGGACGCAGGATCCGCCGCAGCAGTCGCAGCGTCACCGGCTCGTAATGATTCAGGTAGGTCAGCTTCTGAGCATCGTTGGACAGGTCCAGCCGCATGCGCAACCCGCCCTGCACCCGCTCGCAGATCCGCGGCTCATCCGCATCGCCCAACCGCTCGGCCGCCCAGCGCGACATGGCGCGCTTGTAATGATTCCACGGGCACGCGTGGTTGTACCAGCGAACGAATGCGATCAGGGAATTCATCGGCATCGGCCGCGCACTCCATTCGCCCGCAGGAAGCGCAACCTGCCGCGCAACTCCGAGTCTACCGGCCCCGCGAAAGCGCGCCAAAGACGCCGGCTATCCCTGATTCAAACCGGCCCGGGATCGGTTCGTCACCGTCTCGTAGACCTCGTGCATCCGCTCGGCGACCGATGACCAGTCATATTGCCGCGCATCAGCCAGGTTCTGCTGCTGCATGCGCTGCCGCTGCGCGGGGTCGGCGAGCAACGCGCGGATCGCCTGCGCCCATGCCGCGGCATCGCGCGGCGGCACGAGTCGGCCGTTGCGCTCGTCTTCGATCAGCTCGCGCACGATCGGCAGGTCGCTGGCGACCACCGCGCGGCCGGCGGCCATTGCCTCCAGCAGCACCATGCCGAACGACTCGCCGAACTCCGGCCGCGTGGGAAACGCCACGATCGAGCTGGCCTGAAACAGCCGCCGCTTCTCCACGCCGCGCACCATGCCGGGCAGGTAAAGCGTGCCCCCCTGCCAGTGCTGCTCCGGCAGTTCGGTGCAGACGTTCAGGCCAAGCTGCCGCGCCCGCGCTTCCAGCTCCGGCTTCATCTCGCCTTCGCCCGCGATCACCCACGCCGGCGCCGTCGGCATGTCCCGCAGGTGCGCGGCAGCCTCGACCAGCATGTCAAAGCCCTTGTCC
>JBMCXL010000405.1:0-3021 GCA_048621015.1 Phycisphaeraceae bacterium | reverse complement strand
GCGCATGCTCGACGGCGAGTGGTAGCCGCGAAAAGGAAAAACAGCAGAGCAGGAGAGCAGGAGAGCAGGAGAGCAGGAGAGCAGGAGAGCAGGAGAGCAGGAGAACCGTACAGGAAGCGACGCGACTTGTCGCGTTACCCGCGCGCCCGCAAAAGCGCCAGGTACTCGATATTCCCCCCGCGCCGCCCACCGCGCACCGGTGACGCGATCCAGTCCACTGCTTCGGCGCCGCAATCCGGCAGCGTCGCGATCACCCGGTGCCACACCTCATCCGCTTCCTGCGCATCGAGCACACCGCGCCGGCCGCCGCGCAGCGCCTTGCCCTGCGATTCATAATGCGGCTTGATCAGCGTGATGAGGTGCGCCGCCGGATCGTCACGCTTCAGCCAGCGCAGCGCCGCTGGCACCGCGCGCTGCTGGCGCGTCCAGCCGAGGTCGACCGTCACCAGGTCGCAGCCGGCGAAGCCTTCCAGTTGCGCCCATGGGTCAAAGTGCAGCGCGTTGGTGCGCTCCAGCACGGTCACGCGCGCATCCTGGCGCAGCTTCCACGCCAGTTCGCCATAGGCCGTATCCACCGCATACACGTGCGCCGCGCCGCGCTGGAGCAGGCAGTCGGTGAACCCGCCGGTGGAGCAGCCGAGGTCGGCGCACATGAAGCCGGCGGGCTCGATCGCGAACGCGTCGAGCGCCGCCGCGAGCTTGAGCCCGCCGCGCGAGACGTAGGGGTTGTTGGATTCACTCATACCGCGCTGAAGTGTAACCCATCCGTTGCGCTTCGTTATCATGCGGATGCAAGCCATTAGCGCACGCCCAATCCCGCACTCTCAACCCCCCTCCCTTGAGGGAGGGGTTGGGGGAGGGTGGGGCGCTCGATCACCTTGTCACCACCGTCACGCGCATCAGCGCACATGGTGAGCGGGCGTTTCACCCTCCCCTGCCCCTCCCTCAAGGGAGGGGGGTTGAGCGTGGTTGGAACACGCGACGCGGGGGTAAGATCGCTATCGCGAACAGGAGACACAACCCATGAGCATCGACGGCCGCATCATGGTGATCGGCGCTTCGGGCCGCATCGGCTACCGCCTTTGCGAGCAACTGCGCCAGCAGAACGCCACGGTCCTCGGCGCCGCGCGCTTCTCGGACCCCGACACGCGCGCCGCACTGGAGAAGATGGGCGTGCAGACGCTTCCGTACAACGTCCAGACCGACGACCCCGCGACCCTGCCGGACGCCGACCTGCTCATCCTCGAAGTCTGGGATCCGCAGCGCCACGCCGGTCCGGACGCCTACGAGCAGATCTGGTCGCTGAACTACACCGGCGTCGGGCGCCTCGTCGCACGCTACGCCGGCCGCGCCGACGTCGTCAACGGCTGCTCCGGCAACGTCTACGGGAGCAGCGCCCACGCCTGGACCGAGGCGGACGCGCCGCGCCCCGACACCGAGTACGGGCTCGCGCGCTTCGCACAGGAGAAACTGATCGACTTCCTCTGCGACCAGGCCGGCTCGCGCGTCTGCCATCTGCGCTACTTCCATGCGAACACGCCCGACAGCGGCGCGATCCACCGCCTGGCGCAATCGATCCTGCGCGGCGAAAGCCTCGGCGATGCGCCCGATGCCTACGTGCGCGTCATTGGCATGGTCGACTTCGTGCGCTGCACGCTCGCCGCGGCCGCGCGCCTCGACGCCGGCACGCTGCCGCGCGCGGTCAACATCGTCCATCCCACGCTCTGGACGCGCCGCCAGCTCGCCGAGCGCATCCACAAAGCGCTCGGCCAGGGTGCGGTCGTCTTCGATCGCGAGAGCGGCGGCGTCGAGCAGTCGGTGTACGGCGAGCCGTCACTGATGCTCGAAACGTTCGGCCCGCCGGAGGAAGATCTCGACACATTGATCGACCAGGTCTGCGCGCAGGTGCGCGAGGAAGCAGCGCGCGGCGTCGGCGGGTGACATGGAAAAAGCCCACGCTCGGGAGAGCGTGGGCTTTCGGTGGTGATCGGGGGTGCGGGCGGCGATCAGGCGTTGAAGCTGCTGCCGCAGCCGCAGGTGCTGGTCGCGTTGGGGTTGTTGAACACGAAGCCGCGGCCCATCACTTCATCTTTGAAGTCGATGGTGGTGCCGTTGAGATAGAGGTAGCTCTTGGGATCGCAGACGATCTTGATCCCGTGCTCCTCGAACTCTTCGTCGGCGTCGCGCTGCTGCTCGGTGAGGTCGAGCAGGTAGCTGAAGCCCGAGCAGCCGCCGCCCTTGACGCCGACGCGCAGGCGGATCTGGTCGGCGTCGAGCTCCTGCTGCTCGATGATGGTCTTGATTTCCTTCGCGGCTGTCTCGGTCAGATGAACCGCCATGGCATGCTCCTTCGCTGGGCTTTCCGGTCGTGGGCACGTCGCCGGCATGGGGGCCGGGAGCGTGTGATTCGTGTCGGTCCTGTCGGTACGTCCGTTCCTGTGATCGGCGCGGGGCGGCCGCGACCTTTCGATGTTCTTCCGGCGTTCGCCGGGCTCCTGCCAATCTTACTCCATCGAGCCGGTCCGCAAAGGGACGAAGCCCGGCTGGCCGGCGCTGGGGGTGGGCTCGTCGAGCAGGTTGGCGATCGTGAGCCCTTCGAGGAAGCCTTGCAACCGGTGTTCCAGGCGGCGGACCACCGCGCCGCCGGGGGTCGTGGGGTCGGCGCCCCATTCGTCGTCCGCGGCCTCGCCTTCGCCGGGCCCTTCGACCGCGTGAACAGCCTCGAGCAGGTCGATGCGGGCCGGGTCACGAGCGAGTTCGTAGCCGCCGCCCACGCCGCGCTGCGACCGCACCAGGCCGTGCCGCGCCAGGGCCTTGAGGGTGTTCATCAGCACCGGCTGCGGCAGGCCGAACGTCTCGGCCACCTGCCGGGCACTGGTCGCGCTCTCGCCTTCCCGCCAGCGGTGGCCCAGGAAAACCAGCGCCACCAGGGCATAATCGGCCTTGCGCGTCAGGCTCAGCATGGCGGACGATATTAGGACCAGACCGGTCCGATTTCAACCACGGCGGCTGTGGGTCGGC
>JBMCXL010000404.1:0-3045 GCA_048621015.1 Phycisphaeraceae bacterium | reverse complement strand
GGTCTCGTCCGGCTGCGCAATCTCGACCTTGGCCGAATCGAACACGAAGCGCCGCCCGTCCCGTTCCAGCACGAACCGCGGTCGATCGGCAAGCAGCGGTTCACCGTCGCTGATCACCTGCGCCGGCAGGATCGAATCATCGTATTCATACGACCGACCCCAGCACCGCACGGTCTGGCCGTCGACGCGCATCGGCGTCCACGGCGCGGGCACCGTATTCGTGAGACCGATGTCGTTGCCGCGCCATTGCTCGCTCTCCAGCAGCGCTTCGCCGAGTTGCTCGCTGGACCAGCGCTGTGCGTAGGCCTGCTCTTCCGGCGTCAAATCCGCCGCTTTTTCCGGGGCCGCTTCGTCCGCCGCGTCGGCCTGCTCCGGCGTCGCGGCTTCAGACTGCTCGGGCAGACCTTCGCGCACCACCGGTGGCGCTGCCGGAAAGCGCACCGTCTGGTAGTGCAGCCGATTATCATCGTCGTCCACGGCGAATGCGATCACGCCCGCCTCCAGGCCGCCGCGCTCCGCGCTCAACGTGAAGCTCGTGCGCTGCCACGCCTCGATGGAAACGCGGTGCCGGCGCGTGATGGCCGGCAGCACGTCGTCGGGGCCGTACACCTCCAGTGTCGCCGTCAGCTCGCGTGCATCGCCGTTGCCGATCACCTCCACCGGCAGCTCGATGCGCGGTCCTGCCGCATCTATCTGCGAGGTGCGGATGATCGGTGCCCCCGCCTCGAACCGCAGTACGCCGAACGAGCCCTCGTCGTGATAGCGCCGGGCAAAGCTCCAGCCGGCGTCGGCGCGCGTATTCAGGATGTTCATCGACCAGACCGCGCCGTCCGCGGGACTTGGCGCGTCCAGACCCGCGAACGCGGCGCGCAGCTCCGCCTCCCACGCGCCCTCTCCGCGACTGGCGCGCCACCGCCACTGGCCGTCCCAGCCAACGTTCATCAGCTCCAGGTCCGTCTGGTTGCCGTGCGGGTTGCCGATCAGCTGTACGTAGCGCGGCGTGCCGGTCCACGGGGGCATCAGAAAGATCTCGTACGCCTCACCGCGATAAATCCGCGCGTCCCGCACGCCCCAGTCGCGCGATGCCAACTCGCCTTCGTATGGCGTGCGCAGGGCAAGATACAGATGATGCTCGTCGTAAAGCAGTGACGCGCTGATCGGCTCGGCCGGCAGCGCGCCCGCGTCCTGGCGCAGCGACACGAAGTTGCCGATGCGCGCCGCACGCTGCCATTCTTCCACGCCAGGCACGCCGTCCACCGCCGGGGCGCCGGCCTGGTCATCGGGCGGCGAGCGAAGCATCGGCACGGTCACCGTCGGTTGATCCAGATTCGGTCGGCCGCGATAGAGGCTGCGGTAGCGATCGCGCAGCCCTGCGCCGCTCAACGGCGCGCCCGCGACCACGTGCAGCTCGGCAAAGTCCGTGCCCGGCGCACCGTTCAATTCGACGCGTTCGAGCCCGTCCGGCCAGCTCCCCTCTTTCTGCGTCGGCCGTGCCGGATGGCCGTCGATCGTGAGACGAAGTTGGCCTGCCTGCAGTCCGATGTTCACGTAATGCCAGCGCGCCTCGGGGGTCCTCTCCTGCCACGGCTGATCCATCCAGTTGTAGATCGGATAGACGGCGTGCACGTCGTTTCCATCGCTTAGCTCCAGATGTAGCGCCCCCGCCGGCTTGCGCAGCACCACCGTGTCCTCGCCGAGCGCCAGGCGCATCAGCGTCACCGACCGGTCCGCGCTTGCCGCGTCCCACGCGGTCGGCTTGAGCCACAACTCGATAAACCCTTCGCGCACCGGCTCGTCCAGCGACCAGCCGAGACTGCCGCGAGTCAGCCGCAGCGCGCCTCGGCCGTCGAGCCGACCATCCACGCGCTCGATCTCCGTCTCTTCCGGCGCGTCCGTCGGCACGCGGTCGAGCGGTTCGCGCAGGACGGCGTCTTCGCCCCGCGCCGCCACCGCGGCGGCCAGGAGCATGACGACCCCGGCCAGTCCATGCCAGCGATTCATCGTTCTCAACCTTTCAACCTCCACACATTCACCACGTGAGCACGAACGCGACGCACGCGGCACGCGCCGGGGCGGTCGGTTCGTAGCGCACATGCTCGAAGTCCTCGAACGCGCTGCTGTAGTTGTGTACCACGTCGGTGCGCTCCACCCGGGCTGACAGATTCAGGTCCATCGCCTCGGGATCGATGCGCAGGCCTGGCGATTCGCCGATCATCCCGGCGGTTCCGTCCACGACGCGCGCGCCGATGGCGCTTCTTGTCTGAAACAGCCATGCGGGCGTGCGCGGGGTGTCGAACGCCACGTGATCGCGGCAGACGATGCGTCGTTCGCCGTTGAACACCAGCTCGCGCACATAGAACGCCACGCCCAGCTCGTCTGGATAGGCTGGCGCGAGGTCGAGCTGCACGATGCCGCGCTGCGCGTTCTCGTCCCAGCGCACCGCGCGGATGTGATGCCCCGGATGCACCCACGAGGGAATGGACATCGGATAGCCGATGTCACCGATCTGCCCCTGCCCGTCAACGAGCATGCACGAGCCGAGAAATGTGTGCAGGCGATAGCCGGCGACGGGCGTGGCGAGCATCGGCTCGCCGCCGAGGAACAGCGCGAAATGGCCGGCGCGCGGCGCGCCGCCGAGACGATCGCACGGCCCGCGCGCGGCGCGGTCGGCGTGATAGCTCACGGGCGGGCCGCATTGCAGCGACACCACCACGTCGTACGCCCGATCGCGATAGTGCACCAGCGCACTGTCCTCAAAATGGTGCAGCGCACGCGGCCGCTCATCCGAAACGGTCGCGGAACCACCGTCGCGCGGCGCCGCGGCGAGAAAGCCCCAGAGCATGCCGTGGTGCAGGCCGACGACCTGCCCCGGCCGCCGCGGCTGCGTCGCCTGGTGCACCATGTGGCGCTCGAGCCAGGCGGCATCGGCGTCACCGTGGCAGCGTGCCTGATGCGCCAAGAACGCGTTGCCGCCGACCAGCGCCGCCGGTTGCTCCGTCAGCAGACGATCGCTCGGCGCGTGCAGCACCGTGGTCAGGTAGCGCG
>JBMCXL010000403.1:0-3065 GCA_048621015.1 Phycisphaeraceae bacterium | reverse complement strand
TCCCCGCGCGCGGCAGCAGCGTTGCGATCCTCAGCGATTTCCGCTTCGAGGAGCAGATCCAGCGCGAGGCGCCGCACGCGAAGGTCGTGATGCGCAAGGGGCCGATGACTGATGCCTTGAAAAAGCTCATCGACCGCCGCCACGTCGAAAAGCTCGCGCTCCAGGCCGAGCACGTCACGCTCGCGCAGCGCAAGGCGCTGGCGAAAGCACTCGGTGCGCGCCGCCTTGCGGCGCTGGACGACGGCCTGCTCGCGCAGCGCGCGGTCAAAAGTGCCGAAGAGATCAAGGCGATCGAGAAGGCGCTGCGCATTCAGGAGCAGGCGTTCGTGGAGACGCTTGACTTCATCGAGCCGGGGCGCACGGAGAACGAAATCACCGCTTATCTCGAATACCGCATGCGCGGGCTCGGTGCCGACGGCGTGAGCTTCCCCACGATCGTCGCGGCCGACGCCAACGCCAGCCTGCCGCACGCCATCCCCGGCAAGAAGAAAATCAAAGCGGGCGGCTCGGTGCTCATCGACTGGGGCGCGCGGTGGGGCGGTTACTGCTCGGACCTGACGCGCGTGATCGCGCTAGGGCGCATGAAGCCGAAGGTGCGCGAGATTTACCGGGTCGTGCTCGATGCGCAGCAGGCGGCGATTGATGCGATCGCGCCGGGTGAGCCGATGAAAGCGGTGGATGAAGTCGCGCGGCAGTACATCGCCGACCACGGTTACGGCGAGCGGTTCGGCCACTCGCTCGGCCACGGCATCGGGCTGGACATTCATGAGCAGCCGGCGCTGTCGCCGCGCAGCGAAGGCGTGCTCGAGCCGGGGCACGTGGTCACCGTCGAGCCGGGCATCTATCTGCCGGGCGTCGGCGGCGTGCGAATCGAGGACGACGTGCTGGTGACGTCCCGCGGCCACCGCGTGCTGAGCCGTTTGCCCAAGACGCTGGAATCGGCGATCATTTGAGCCGCGATGGGCCATGAGTGATGCACCGTGAGCCCGCAAGGCATCGCTTCGCTTCGCTTCGGCCTGTCGCTCATGGCTCATCGCTCATAGCTGAGGCTTCCCATGATTGATCTGAAAACACTCAAGCAGCTCGTCAAGCTGATGGCCGACCAGGACCTGACGGAGCTGGACCTCGAGGACGAGAAGGGCGAGAAGGTGCGCCTGCGTCGTCGCGGCGGTCAGCCCGAGGTGCAATACGTCAGCGCGCCGCAGGCCGCCCCGGCTCCACCTGTGCCGACGCCCGCGCCCGCCGTCGCTGCCGCCGCCAGTGACGGCAACGGCGCCCCGGCCGAAGCGGCATCGACCGGCGTGACCATCGACAGCCCGATGGTCGGCACGTTCTACGCCGCGTCGAGTCCCGACGCCGACGCGTTCGTGTCCGTCGGCTCGCGCGTCGAGCCGGACACGGTCGTCTGCATTATCGAGGCGATGAAGGTCTTCAACGAGATCAAGGCCGAACGCGCCGGCACCATCAAGAAGATCCTGGTCGAGAACGGTCAAGCCGTCGAGTTCGGTCAGCCACTGTTCGAGATCGAGCCAGCATAGGGCTTAGGGGTTGGGGATTAGGGATTGGGGCTGCGCGTTCGGCCGCCAACTCTGCCCACAACCTCAACCCCAATCCCCAACCCCTAATCCCCAATCCCCACCCCCAATGTTCTCACGCATTCTCATAGCCAACCGTGGTGAGATCGCCGTCCGCATCATTCGCGCGGCGCGCGAGATGGAGATCGAGACGGTCGCGGTCTATTCCACCGCCGACCGCGACGCGATGCACGTGCGTTTGGCCGACGAAGCGATCTGCATCGGCCCGCCCAAGGCGAGCGAGTCCTACCTCAACATCCCGCGCATCATCGCCGCCGCCGAGGTCGCCAACGTCGACGCGATCCATCCCGGCTACGGCTTTCTCGCGGAAAACTCGCACTTCGCCGAGGTCTGCCGCTCCTGCAACATCGAGTTCATCGGCCCCTCCGTCGAAGCGATGCACACGCTCGGCGACAAGGTGCAGTGCAAGCAGCTCGCCATCAAGCACAAGGTCCCCACCTCGCCCGGCTCCAAAGACGCCGTCAGCGACGAGAACGAAGCCATCAAGCTCGCGCGCGACATCGGCTATCCCGTCATGATCAAGGCCGCGGCCGGCGGCGGCGGACGCGGCATGCGCGTGGCGCACAACGACATGGCGCTGCGCTCCGGACTCAAAGCCTGCATGACCGAAGCGGAAGGCGCCTTCGGCAACGCCAGCGTCTATCTCGAAAAGTTCATCGAGCACGCGCGACACGTCGAGGTGCAGATCCTCGGCGACCAGCACGGCAACGTCGTGCATCTGTTCGAGCGCGACTGCACCATGCAGCGCCGCCACCAGAAACTCATCGAAGAAGCGCCCTGCCCCGTGCTCGACGACGAAGCGCGCGACAAGCTCTGCCGCGCCGCCGTGCGCCTCTGCCGCGCCGCCGGCTACCACTCGGCCGGCACGGTCGAGTTTCTCATGGATGCGGATAAAAACTTCTACCTCATGGAAGTCAACACGCGCGTCCAGGTCGAGCACCCGGTCACCGAGATGATCACCGGCGTCGACATCGTCCAGCAGCAGATCCGCATCGCCGCCGGCGAAGAACTGCCCTTCACGCAGAAGCAGATCAAGCGCAACGGCCACGCCATCGAGGCGCGCATCAACGCCGAAGACCCCGCACGCAACTTCGCCCCCAGCCCCGGCCGCATCGACCGCTTCGAAGTGCCCGGCGGCCTGGGCGTGCGCATCGACACGCACTGCACCGCCGACTACACCATCCCGCCGCACTACGACTCGATGATCGCCAAGCTCATCGTCCACAAGCCCGACCGCGCCCAGGCCATTTCCACCCTCAGCCGCGCCCTGGCCGAGTTCGACATCTCACCCACCAAGACGACCATTCCTCTCCACGCCGACCTGATGCGCAACGGCAACTTCCTCAACAGCAGCATCGACATCCACTTCGTCGAGCGGCTACTGGGGCATTGACGCGCACTGACCTAGCAGGGTGGCACTGACAAGCGCAGTCCGCGGAGCTTGTCAGTGCTCGCGCGCCCGATGCCCGA
>JBMCXL010000402.1:0-3066 GCA_048621015.1 Phycisphaeraceae bacterium | reverse complement strand
CTAGTGTTTCACTGCAGCTGGACTGTCGGGGAGCGCCCTTCGGTCGCCTTGCTCAGGCCTGGACGAGACACGAGCTTGAAGCGAGATTCGTCCCCCATTCCGAGCGATCTTACGCGACGTCCTGCCCTCGAGCCGCGATCTCGGCGATGCCGCGCTGCGCATCAATGAGGCGGTCCTCCCATGGCTGGTGATCACTGTCGGCGATCCAACCCGCAGCGTCCTGTGCTTCGATGACGCGTTGCATGGAGCGTGCCAACGACGTCCGCGGCGCGAACTCGGGCACGTCGCGCGAGAGCCTAGCGGCGCTGATGCGCGTGGCGTGGCCGAAGTTCTGGAGACACACCTCGGCGCCTGGTACGAGCCCCGCTGCGGCGGCACGACGTAGCGCATCAATCGGCAGGCCGACCAAGTCGACCTCGCGGCCGAGCACGCGCATCGCCGTGCGGTGATGCTCGGCCCAGGTGATCGGGGGGCGCACGAGGTTGTATGCCTGGCCGATGCAGCGCTCGCGGCCGAGCGCGTGGACGAAGGCCGGCGCGGCGTCCTCGGCATCGAGAAAGTGAAACGGCGCATCGCCATTGCCGCAGACCAGCAGGGGTTTGCCTTTGCGAATGCGATCGAGCCAGGCTTGGTGATCCCGGCAGAGCTGGCGCGCCAGACCGTTCCCCTCGCCGAAGGTCAGGGCGGGGCGCATGAGCGTGAGGGGCGTCCCCTCGCCGTAGTGCGCTTCCCAGAGGACACGCTCGGCTTCGACCTTGCCTTGGGCGTAAGACGTATTCGGCCGATAGGGATGATCCTCGGTGATCGGGTGAAAGGTGTGATCGATACCGTAGACCGCGCAGCTCGAGCAGTGAATCAACTGCTTGACACCGCGAAACGCACGCAGCGCGCTGGCGGCATCGTCGGCGGAGAAGCTGATCATGTCGATGGCGGCGTCACACCGCTCGGCCTGCATGGCGCGCTCGAATGCGCCGCGGTCGGCGCGGTCGCCTTCGATCACGCGCACGCCTTTAGGGGGCAGGGCGCGCCGGCCGCGATTGAACAGCACGACCTTGTGGCCGTGCTCAAGCAGCTGCCGGACGAGGGGCGTGCTGATGACGCCGGTTCCACCAACCACGCAGACCTTCATCAGCGGGTCTCCTGCATCGCCGCCTCGGGAAAACACGACTCGTAATGCTCGAGCAGGTGCTGTCGCGCTGCGCCGTCGGCGAACTCTTCGTGAAGGTCGAGCCAGTCGTGGCCGAACACGTCTTCGGCGCCCGTTTCGAAGACGTTGTGCCGCGGCACCTTGCGGCCGGTCCTGGGGTTCTTGATGGTGATGCGCAGCCAGTCGGGGCAGTGGCGCATGGCGATCATGATGCGGGTCTGATCGGTCAGGTTGGGCATGCCGGCGTGCCAGGCGCGCGGGTCGCGGATCACGACCGTGCCCTTGGGCGCGACCATGCGCTCAGGCGGCCGCACGCGACGCTGCGCCTCGATCATCTGCTGCTTTCGCTCCTTGCCCGGCGTCTGCGAGAGCTGGGGCCTGTGCCGGTGCGTGCCGGGCCAGATCTCGGTCGCGCCGTTCTCCGGCGTGAAGTCGACCAGCGGAATACTCAGGTTCAGCATGAACGCCGGCTCCGGCTCGGAGAGCGACGGAAACAGCGGCCCGGTGTCGCCGTGGACCTGCTGGCGCGGCGCGTCGGCGCGTTGCGCGGGCGGGATGGGAAAGGACCAGTTCGCGTCGTAGTTGGCACAGTGCACGCCCATGCCTTCCTTCTGGCATCCGAGCATGGCCAGCGTGACGGCGAGGACGGGCTCGTTGTAGAGCACCCGCCGGTGCAGGTAGGGCTTGCGCCGCGGCGGACCGAAGCCGTTGAGCTTTCCTTTGCCCTCCCAGCCGTCCGGGCCGCGCTTGGGGAGCCGGCCGAAGCGCGCTTCCAGCCACGCCAGGTCCTCCATCATGCCTTCGTAGACGTGATCGAGAATCGCCGGCTCGATCGCATTGACCAAGCCGACGAAGCCTTCCTCCTCCAAAGCGCGCACGGCCTCGTCACGCTTCGCCGGCTCGAGATTTCCACTGTCGCGTTCCGTGTCACTGACTTCGACGGTGTGCATCGCCACATTGCTCCGTTGCCTGTCTTCAAACGGTCCTTGCCACGCACCCCCGCGCCGCCCGCAGCCACCCAGCGGCGCGGCGCTTCACTCCAACCGGATGATGCGCGCGCCGTGGCCTTCCATCGACACCGTCACGCGATGATCCTCCATCGGCAACACCTCGCCGCTGTTCGCATCGACCGCCTCGCCAAGCGAGACATCGAGCGCTTCGGCATCGAGGCGCAACGTCACCTCGCTCGCCTCCGGGTTCCACGTGCACAGTACGATCATCAGCGCCTCGTCGCGCTGCAGCAGCAGCCACTTGCACTGCTCGTCGCTGACGCTCAACGGCGAGTCGTCGCTCCAGTAGTTTACGACCCGGCAGTCGGGCAGGCCGTAGCCGAACTCGTCGAGCGGCTCGGGGTAAGGTCTGCCGCCGATGCTCGGGTTTACCTCGTGGACGAGCAGAGCGAGCCTCGCGATCTGGTTGTAGCGATGGCCGTGCTCATCCAGCCACTCCTGCGGCACGTGCTGCGGCGCTCTGGGGCGGCTGGTCATCGCGGTCGGGATGTTGCCCGTTTGCAGGCCGGTGGACTGCACGCGCAGCAGGTCGTGCCCGAATTTCGCCTGGAACATGGCTTCGTTCGGCCGCTTGCGCATCCACTCCAGGTCGAGGTTGACCTGGTTCCAGCCGTGGTACGGCAGCACCTGCGTGTTGGTCATGTGGATCATCATGATCTGCGGTGTGCGGGGGTTGAACAGTTGCTTGTGCAGCACCCAGATGCGCTTCAGATAAGCACGGTGGTTCCAGATGCCGCAGGAGGGCACGATAACGCCGTCCTCGCGCTCGTAGGCGCTGGTGGTGACGGTGGAGAACGAGCGTTTCGGCATGGAGTTGTCGAAGTAGAGGCCGACGCCGCGCCGCAGCCACTCGGCGCCGTGCCAGGTGCCGAAGTCGCGGTAGCTGGCGGACATCGCGGGGGTGTACTG